>CALVVM010000049.1 GCA_944363855.1 uncultured Bacilli bacterium | reverse complement strand
ATTTTGAATTCATCTTCCATTTTATAATCCTCCTACTTAACTTTATTAGCTTAAAATAATAATAATGATATAAAAAAAACGACAAAATTAATTCAAACTTAATGACTCTTTTATCGCTCTATCAATTTTTTTAAATTCTATACCTTCAAGTAGTAAAGACCATATAAACGCTATGGATATGACAGAAGGTTATGGTGAAGGATTAAATCCTGTAGCAGATAAATCAGAATTTATTTTATCTTTATTTGAACAATTAGATAAAAAAGGATTAGGAGCAAAACAAAAATCAATTATAGACCGTTGTACTTCTTTAGTATATAGTGAGTGTGAAAAGAATAATGAGATTCCTACATTAATTAAGTTAAGAGAAAAATTATTAGAACAACCTGAAAAAGAAGCTGGAGAGCTTGCTTTATCTTTAGAGTTATTCACTAATGGTTCTTTAAATATATTCGCTCATAAAACTAATGTAGATACTAATAATCGTATTATTTCTTATGATATATATAATTTGGGTAAACAATTAAAAGCTATGGGGCTTTTAGTTATTACAGATGCTTTAATTAATAGAGTAGCTGATAATTATAAAAAAGGTAAAAGAACTCATATATTTATAGATGAAATACACGTATTATTTGAAAATGAGTATAGTGCTACTTTCTTCAATAGTGCTTGGAGACAGTTTAGAAAAAGAAATGCTTATCCAACGGCTATAACTCAAAATGTAGAATCATTATTAGCTTCAGTAGAATCAAGAACAATGTTATCTAATAGTGAATTTATAGTTATGTTAAATCAAGCTACATCTGATAGAGAAAAGCTTGCTGATTTATTAAGTATATCTGATGAACAATTATCTTATATTACTAATTCAGAAGCTGGATGTGGATTAATTAGATATGGTAGTTTATTAGTACCTTTTATTAATGAATTTCCTAAAGATACTAAACTATATAAATTGATGACTACTAAACCTGGAGAATAGTATGTCTAAAATAAAGACTAAAGAAGTTATAAAAGAAACTATTAAAAATTTAGATAAAGGTGCTATAGTAGCTGAAAGAACTAAAGATAATTTAGTTAATATAAAAGAAAAAGTTAATAGTAGTTATAGTAAAGATGATGAAGTTAATGAGTATGCAAGTAATAAAGTAGAGTTTACTTCTAATAGAGTAATGGATGAGGGAATATCCAAATTTAATATTAAAGGTAAAGAAGGTATTACTACAACTAAAAATAATGTTATTAAAACTAAAAATCAAATTAAATCTATTAAGACTAAAATAAAAAGAAATAAAGAAATTAAAGTAGCTAAAAAAAATATTAAGACAGGTAAAATAGCGCTTCAAAAAAGTAATCAATTTGTTAAGAACACCAAAAAGATTGCTACTAAAAGTTTAAAAGCTACTAAAACATCTCAAAGAGTGGCGAAGAACACAGTAAGAGGTGTTAAGCAAGCTGTTAAAATTACTATATCTGCAGTAAAGGGTATCATAGCAGGCACAAAAGCGCTCATTACAGCGTTAATTGCTGGAGGATGGGTTGCTGTAGTAGTGATACTAATAATTTGTCTTGTAGCCCTTTTATGTAGCTCTATATATGGTGTTTTCTTTTCAAATGAAGAAGTAGGTTCTGATTATAAATTAAATGAAGTAGTTAAAGAATTAAATGAAGAATTAGATGATAAAATATTATCTATTAAAAATGATAATAGTTATAATGATTATAAGATATCATCTACAAGGGCAGAGTGGAAAGAAATACTCGCTATATATGTTGTATATTATTCTAGTAATAATGATAGTGATGTATTAATTTTAACTGAAGAAAAGAAAGAAAAAATAAAAGATGTGTTTTGGGATATGACATCTGTTAGTAGTGATATTAAAGTAGAAGAAGTAGATGGTACAATTCAAAATATTTTATATATTGATATAAAAGGTAAAACTACCGAAGAAATAATGGAAGAATATAATTTTACAGAAGAACAAAAAGAACAAGTAAAAGACTTGTTAGATAGTGGATATAATAATTTATGGGTATCAGTAATATATGGAACAGATAGTAGCTCAAGTATGACTAATATAGCATTAGCACAAGTAGGAAATGTAGGAGGAGAGCCATATTGGACTTGGTATGGTTTTAATTCTCGTGTAGAGTGGTGTGCTGTTTTTGTTAGTTGGGTAGCAAATGAATTAGGATATATAGATGTTGGAATTATTCCTAAATTTGTAGCTTGTATAAATGGAGTAAATTGGTTTAAAGATAGAGGACTATGGAAAGATGGTAATTACACTCCAAAAGAAAGTGATATTATTTTCTTTGATTGGGAAGATGATGGTAGTGTAGATCACGTAGGTATAGTTATAAAAGTAGAAAATAATAAAGTATATACGGTAGAAGGCAATTCTACAGATGATACTTGCAGACAATTAGAATATAGTATTAATAGTAATGTTATATATGGATATGGGACGCCTGTTTATTAGACGTCCTGAATATTTTAATAAAAATAATAAAAATAAGTTTCCTAAAAACTATTGTATTTTTATTAAAATATGGTATTATGTTTTTAGATAATGTATGCATTATGCATAAAAAGTGGTTTTTGTTGATTGAAATATTTAATATAAGTCATTTTTATAGAATAATTACCATTTTAAATAATTAAAACATTGTTTCAAACTATAATAATAAATAGTGAAATAAAAAATGTTATAGTTATGGTGGGAAGTTGGATTTTAGACTATAAAAATGAGGTGATAATATGAAAAAATTTAAAATAGTAGCTGCAATATTTGCGTTGACATGTATATTGTCATTAAACAATATTAAAGCAGATTCTTATTTGGGATTTGCAGGAATAACACTTCCTGCAGCACAAGGAACTTATGTTTCTTCAAATGCTACAAAAACTACACTGAGTAATCAATATGTTAAAAGTTATGGAGCTATTGACGTTCTATCAGGAGACGATAGAGGTGTAGGCGCAAGATTACATAATCTTGGAACATCTCGTGTAACTCTTTCAGTAGGAAATTATGTTCAACTTCAAAATAATGGTAGTTTAGGACAAATACAAGGGGATTATCAATTAGAATTCAGAGCAACTAGATGGACTGTTACATCTGCTACTTTATCTGCAATGTGGATCCTAGATGATTATTTAATGTAAAAAAAAAGTCTAAAATCCTTGTTCTCAATGGAGGTGGAATATGAAAAAATTCTTAAAAAAAGAAAAATTTACAATAATATCTTTTTTTGTTTTAATGGTATGGGGAATATCGGCTTTGATTTCTTGTAAAGGTGATATGCTAGTTAGTGATGACCCATTAATTTTGTACTATCATTTGTTTGCTGATAAAAACTTGTATTATCTTGAAATATTAGCCCCAATATTTATATTTGTACCAGCCATTTACCAATTCCACAAAGAAATAAGTACGGGTTTTATAAAAAATAGTCTAACTAGAATGGAATATAAAAAATATTTAATTAAACATTATATAAATGCAATAAAGAAAGTGTGGATTTTACCTGTTTTTTGTCTTTTGATGTTATTATTTTGTTGTATATATTTAAAAAGTTTTAATTTTGGCAGCGGGATTGAATTTTATGGTTATTTAACTGGTTCACCTGATCCTAAATATGCAACTTATCTTTTTGGATTTATGAGTGTATATGTTATAAACCTTGCTCTTCAAAGTATATTGTATGTAAATTTAGGATTATTATACTGTAAAAAATATTCAAATTTTCTTATAAATTTAATTTTATCTTATTTATCATTTATTGCTTTAGATATTATAGTTGAGGTTTTTGTTGGTAATCTTTTATTAGCTCGTATATTAAATATACATAATATAACAGATTCGCTTAATCTATTTAATTTTTGGACTTATTATAATGTGATAAGTTTACCTTTCTCTATCATTTATAGTCTTATATTAGTTGTATTATCTTTTTTAACTTTGATTTTTATATATAAAAATAAAGAAGGTGTTTTGATTGAAAGTGAAAAATAATTTTAAATATATATTAGAATTTTACAAACAATCGGTTAGTACGCAAAAGTTTATTTTAATATTTTTACTATCAATAGTTTTATCCATTTTTGGAATTTTACAAGTAGCGTTTGGTTATAATTATTCCGTAGGTTTTATAAGAATATTGACTTTTGGAATTTATATAATTGGACTATTATTAATTATACTCCTTAATACAAAAAATACATATGATATATTTGAAAATAATAACTTTTTTATAATGAGGTTTTCATCCAAAAAAAAAATATTTAATTGAATTGTTAAAGACTGTTTGTTTTAGTAATTTTTGTACAATTTTATTAAATTTATTATTATTAATGATAGGATTAAATCTTTTTAATCACAATCAAATAGTTCCAAAATTTGAAATATACACTTTGCAAAGTAATTATTATATTATATATATAGTAATTAAACTAATTATTTTGATATTGGTAATATCAATTATAAATGTATTACTTTTAAAAAAATTTAATAATCTAATAGTTATATCTTTAAATTTTGTTCTATATGTTTTAATTGCAGGTTTTTCAAAAAGTCATATATTAATCCAATCTATAAAGCAAATTCCGTTATTTATAGGTGATTATTTTGTTATTAATTTTTATAATAGTTTTATATTTGAAATTTGTATTTTCTTGTTATATATATCTATTGTATATATTATAATATATTTTTTTGAAAAAATTGTATTGAAAACAATGAAAGATGTGGGAAAATGAAATATATATTAATAAATGATATTTTATCCTTTTTTAAAAAATATATTAAGTTTATTATAAGTTTTTTAGTAATAATAATTAGTGTTTTATTTGTGCAAATATTAGTAGGTTGCGTTATAGATATAGAATTGTTAAAAAATATGGTAGGATTAAATGCAAATTTTGATGATGGATTATTTCCAATGTTAATGTTTTTACTTAATTTAGGGTTTCATTTAGTAATGATATTTCAAATATTTAATAATGATATAAAAAATGGTGAAGAAAATATATTATTAAGAATGAGTTTGTCAAAATGGATTTTTAGTAAATTATTTTCAATTATTATTCTTAATAATATAGTAAGATTAATAATCTATATTCTTTCGTTATTTATTATATCTATATTTGGTATAAACTTTTCTATTGCAGAACTAATACAATGCTATTTAATAAATATTATTTATATTCATTTTATAGATTCAATATTTTTGGTGATCTACGCTATTACAAAAAAATTTCCAATTTCATTATGTGTTTTTGTGATTTCGTTAATATTTTTCATAAATATAATTTTTGTTGACTTTGAGATTTTAAAAGAAAATAAATATATTTTTATAATAGCTACAATATTAATGTTATATATTTTTTATCTTTTTGTTAAAAAAAGAATTGTTAATATATTAGAATGATTTAGGAGGTATAATATGATAATAAAAGTTAATAATGTTTCAAAAAAATTTAGTCAGGTTGAAGTTTTAAATGACATAAATGTAACATTTGAAAATGGTAAAATTTATGGTTTAATTGGCAGAAATGGAAGTGGAAAAAGCGTATTTTTAAAACTTTTATGTGGTTTTTATAAACCTACTACAGGTGAAATCTTATATGATGATGTTAATATAGTCAAAGAAGGTTTGTTTCCTAAAGATACTAGAGCGCTTATAGAAAAACCAAATTTTTTACCAGATTTAAGTGGAATAGATAATCTAAAGTTATTAGCTTCAATTCAAAATAAAATTTCTGAAAAAGAAATAATAAAAACAATGGAACGAGTTAATATAATTAAAGAAAAAGATAAAAAGTATAGTAAATATTCGTTAGGAACAAAACAAAAATTAGGAATAGCTCAAGTATTAATGGAAGATCCTGAAGTTATGATTTTTGATGAACCTTTAAATGGAATAGAAAAAGAAACAGCCCAGAAAATAAGAAATATATTAAAGGAAGAAAAAAATAAAGGTAAATTAATTATTATAGCATCACATATAAAGGATGATATAGAAGGATTAGCTGATATTATATATGAGTTTGATGGCGGGGGATTATCATTAAAAAATTCAAAAAAATAATAAATATTTTGTTTGTTAGTTTTATGATAGTATGTAGTGCAATTTTATTCTCTAGAAATTTTATGTATGATTATCAACGTGTAATTGGTGTTTCTATGATGAAAACGATAGAAGAAAATGATATTATTATAATAAACAAAATGATTAAAAATTATGATAAGAAAGATATTATAGTTTTAAAGGATTCAAAAAATAATCTAGTCGTAAAAAGAATTATAGCACTTCCAGGAGAAAGTATATCTTGTGAAGAAGGTGACATTTATATTAATGATAAAAAAATAGTAGAAGATTATATTGTTGGGGAAACTCAATCATTTAAAAAAATTAAACTTAAAAGTAATGAATATTTTGTAATGGGTGATAATAGAGAAAATTCTATTGATAGTAGAGAATACGGCCCAATTCAAAAAGAAGAAATAATTGGGAAAGTAATAAAAATAATAGAAAAAAAGGATAGTAAAATATAAAATACTATCTTTTTTTTTTTTTTATGTGGTATTATAGTAGAATAAAATTTAAAAAATAATTATTTATTTCGTTGAGCCATAAGGCATTACCTTACATATTTTAAAATAAATTAGTTTTAAAATTAGGTTAGGTGATAAAATGAAAGAAGTAAAATTTGACCCAAATATATATAATACAATTAGAAAAAATATTAGGAGGTATAGATTGCAAAAAAATATGACATCATCAGAGTTAGCAGAAATGGTAGGATTATCACACGAATTTATAAGACAAATCCAAAGTGAGAAAATAGCTTATAATTTTTCAGTAGATACTTTATATAGAATATCAGTAGTATTAGGTTTTTCTCTTGCCATAATATTTTCTATCGCATCAGCATTTAATTTATCTTCTGCGCTTAATTTTCTCATTTCTATTGTTTGTGCGTGAGAAGGAGTACAGGAATAACATTCTATATTATCTAATACCTCTTCCTGCTCATCTTTTGATAGATAAGATAATTCTACTGCTGGTCTTAACCCTATAGACTCATTATCAACTAATTCTAGCAATCCAGGTATTAAATTAGTAAGGCGAATATATCTTCTAATAGTTCTTTCACTTTCTCCAAATTCATCTCCTATTTCTGATGCACTTAACTTTCGGACCACTGGTCCAGAAGTTATATCATTTCTTTTACCTTGATGTTTAATTGCATCATATTTCATTTTATACGCGTATGCTTTTTCACTAGGGAGTATTTTTTCCCTTTGCATATTGCTATCAACCATTATTATAGTAGCTTCGTTATCATCTAAATCTTTTACTATACAAGGTATTGAATCTAAATCTGCTAATTGGCTTGCTAACTTTCTTCTATGTCCTGCTACCATTTCAAATCTACCATTATCTTTTAATCTTACAATAGCAGGAACTAATACTCCATTTTCTTTAATACTTTTAGATAATTCATACATTTCATCATTTTCTAACACTTTAAAAGGATGTTCTGCAAAATCATCTATATCTTCAATTTTTATATTAACTATTTTTCCTAACTTTTCAGCATCCCTAGTTTCTTGGGTTGAGAACATATCATCTAACTTTATCTTTGGTAGATTCATTTTTAAATCTTCCCTTGCCATTTTCTATTACCTCCTTTGCTAATTCAGAATATGCTATAGCAACCTTACCATTTTTATCATAGCTTAAAGCACTCTTACCAACTATTGATGATTCGGCTGCTTTTACAGCTAATGGTATTCTGTTCTTAAAGATATTAACTACACTCCCATAACTTTGTTGTAATTGATATCTTGTTTCTTTTGCTAAATTTGTCCTCTCATCAACTAAAGTTAATAAAACACCTTTAACAGTTAATTCTGGATTAATTTGTTTTTTTACTTTATTAACTGTACCTAATAATTGTCCCATATTATTAAGTGCTAGATATTGGGTTTGTACAGGTATTATTACACTATCAGCGCAAGCTAAAGAATTAATTGTAATCATACCCAAACTAGGCATACAATCAATTAAAATATAATCATAATCTTTTTTTAAGTCAACGATGCAATTTTTCAAAACAAATTCTCTACTAATTGCACTTATTAAACTCATCTCTAATCCTGATAAATCAAGATTAGATGGTATTAAGTCTATATTTTCTTTATGATGTAAAATATAATCGTCTTTTAATGGTACATCATTTATAGTATGTTCCATTAATGTAGCTACCGTAGTTCCTTCATAATTATTAAATCCCATACAAGTTGTTAAATCACCTTGAGGGTCTGTATCTATTAATAATACTCTTTTTCCCATATTAGCTAGTGCTACACCTAAATTAAAAGTAGTAGTAGTTTTACCTACACCACCTTTTTGATTTGCTATAGCAATTACTTCACACTCTTTCATTTTTTCCTCCTTTCCAACAAGTATATAAATAACAAACTATATTATTTTATTAATTTAATATAAAATAAAAAGAGGTTTTATCCTCTTATATTAGTTGAAATGTTATTGTTATTTGTATCATTGTGGTACTCACTCTTCCGGAACTGCTACTATAATTATAGTTACACATAAAGTTAAAGCATATAAAATATGTCCAGTTATTATAGGAAAATTAGTAACCATTTCTTTTATTAAATTTAAATCGAAATTATTATTTATAACTATTACTTTAAAAAGATAGGAAAAAAATACTAAAAAAGCGCCTACATACCCTATCTTACTTATGAATTTAGCAAGTTCTCTAAGTCTTTTCTTTAAAGGGGTTTCAGGTTGTTTTTCTTGAAGTTCTAAAGCAATTTTTCCATAGAAAGTATTCTCACCTACACTAGTTACTTTCATGTACGCACTGTTACTATAAACTACACTCCCCTTATATACTCTATTTTTATCACCTACTAGATTCATGTTTATTATAGATTCTTTATAAGCTTCTTTTGTTTCACCGTTTAAGCTTGATTCATCAACACTTATCTTACCTTTAACAATTATTCCATCAGCAGGTATTTTATCGCCTGTTTCTAAACTAACTATATCATTAACAACTACTTCACTCACTGGCATTTCTTGTTTTTTACCATTTCTTATTACTTTACAAGACACTCTACTTACTTCCTCTTGTAACTTTTCAAATGCTTTCTCACTTCCATACTCTGATATTGTAGAAATTAAAGAAGCAAGCATTATTGCGATTACTATTCCTATAGTTTCATACCAATCAAAATTTTTAAATAAAAAGACTGTTTTAATAGCTAAAGCAATCAATAATATTTTTATTATAGGATCTCCTAAAGTACCTATAAGTAATTTAAAGAAACTATCCTTTTTAGTCTTTTTTAGTTCGTTACTACCATATTTTTTTTTATTTATAATTACTTCGTTATCAGTTAGTCCATTATACATAAGAATCCTCCACATTAAAATATATGGACAACTTCTATTTTTATGAAAATATTTTATTTATCAGTAAAAAAAATCTATTTTTAATAGACTTTTTCACATTACTTTAGCAGATTCATCTACTATTTGTTGGTTTTGATTTATAAGATTTATAATTTCTTGTTTTTCACACTTATTTCTTTCTTCTTGAAATTGTTCTAAAACATCTAGAGCACTTTCTTGAGTTACTTCTTGAGAACTTGATAAATTTGCTATATCAGATTGTTCTTCATTAACTAATTCTTCTTCTACTTCTTCTGGATGTTCTTTTTCTTCTTGTTTTGCTTCTTCTTTCTTTTCTTCTTTTTCAGTTTTTTCCTCTTGTTCTGGTTCTGGCTGTTCTTGAACTTGTTCTTTTTGTTCTTCTTGTTGAACTTGTTTTCCTTGAACTTGCTCTGTCTCTGTAGTTTGTTGTTCTTCATTACTAAGTGTTTCTTGAGTTTCATTATAAACTGCAGTACTTTCTAGTGTATATGAAGCATTAACATCAGTTACTTTTTCTGCTGCAGACACTCTTTCTTCATAAGGCATACTTTCATAAATTACAGAAGTAGCTACCTCTGTTTGCTTATCTGAAGAATCGATAAGGTCTAATTTTCTATCAAAAGACAAATTTTGAACATATACATGGGAATTTTTATCTTGAGATATAAACTGATTTACTAAAGATAAATCAGAGAATGTCGCATAAAACCTTTTCTTATCTTCAGCACTAAAAAGACTTATTATGTGCTTTATTTCATCATAATTTAATTCTTCAAGTAATAAACGAGAAGATTTTAAATCTAATTCATCTAAATAATTTAGTACTTCATATGGTTTACTTGAATTCATTAAAATTATTTTTTGTTCATGCATTGAAACATTCTTTAAAAATTCTTTTTTATCATAAGAACTATCATAAAGATTTGCATGTTCTCTAATTTTTTTCATTGTTGCAGAATCTATATTTTTTTGAGCATTAAGTTCAGTTATATTATCCATTATTATTACCTCCTGAATTATGAGCTAAAAGGGCTAATATTTTACTTTTTATATTCCATATATCTTCATAAAAGAATAATAGCACATCATCTTCTGTTTCCATATTTTGATTTATAGAATCATAATTTTTTGCTTGTTTATAATTATTATTTATTCCTTTTTGAATCATTACTTGATTAACTAATTGGTCTAACTTTTCAATTAGAGAACTTAATTCATTCCTTTTATCATTTGTATTTAGTTGTTTATATAATTCAATCATCTTTTCACTCATACTACCCTCCATATTTATATTACCTTATATATTCATTATAAATAAAATATATAATTTTTTCAACAAATTTCTTTATATTAAAGAAAAAAACACATTACTGTGCCTTTATTTCTTCTATATATTTATTAACTTTTTTATACCAAGTTCTATCTTCTGCATATTTAGGATTTATTTGTTCTGGAGTTGTTAAACCATAACTAATATAATTTCTTTCTAAATTATCTATAAAAGCCATAATACCTTCATCTAATGAATTAAAGTAACTATAACTTCCACAGCCTTTACCTTTTTGACCACCTACGTTATTACATTCACGAACTAAACGGCTACAATTCCATTTACAACCTGTTTCGTGTAACATAATAGCAGTTGCCATATAAGGATCTACTCCTTTTTCTAACGAATAAGAAGCAATTAAATAACCTTTATTTGATATTGTAGAGTTTAAAGAATTATTTATAGTTTGTGTTAATTCTTCTAAAGTTTTACCATCATATACTATTGGATTTTCTTCAATAGTTTCTTCTTTAACTTCTTCAGATTCTAACATAACTATTTCTTCTATCTCTACGTAATTAGCATTTTCTTTAACTTCATTAGTTGTTTTAAACTCATTAACGCTTATATTTAAATAAACTAAATACACATTTAACATTACTACCACAGATAATAATATTTTCTCTATGGATCGAATTTTTGCTTTCACATTAACACCTCTTTTTTTTGGAAAAGCACCACTATCATAACACATCTAAATATACAATGTCAAATTGAGCTAAGTTTCAAATAATCTTTATTTTATTCTAAATTAGGTAACATTTAACAAAAATCAGCAAAATTTCCAACAATTGTAAACTAAATGTATTCTATATATTTAGAGTTATCTTTAATAAGTTCTTTCACAAATATAGAAGGATTTTTCTTATCTACTAAAAGGTATACATCACTTTTAGTTCTTGTTAAAGCTACATAAAAAAGTCTTCTTTCTTCTTCATATGGATATATATCTATATTATTATTAACGCACTTCAATATCTTATCATCTTTTATTTTATTAGGAATACCTAATATATCGTCTTTCAAATTAATAATAACTACGCATTCTTCCTCTAATCCTTTAGAAGCATGAATAGTTAAATACCTAATATTAGCTTTATTATATTCTATGTTATTATCTTTATCTAATTTAAAGTATTTATCTATATCAAAATTATTCCTACCAAGAATAAGTATATTATTATGTTTTTCTACAACTCTATCTAATAATTTCTTTAAATTATCTCCATACATTATTTTAATAGGTTTATCTATTCTTTTACTACTTCTAAGTTTTTTATACAACTGCCTTTTATTCTTCATAATAAATTTACCCGCTACATTTATTAACTCTTGGCTATTCCTATATGTATTATTTATTTTTAATACTTTTGTATAACCAAAATACTTTTTAAAGTTCAAAAACATATTTAAATTACACCCATTAAATCTATAAATTGATTGATAATCATCTCCAACGCATATTATTTTAGCACCTGTTTTATTTATTATTTCACTCAAAAATAAATATCTTATATAAGAAGTATCTTGATATTCATCTACTATTATATATTTATATTTTTTTATACCTTTTTCTTTAACATACTTAGTAGCAAGTACAATCATATCATTAAAATCAATACTATTAGTACTCTTTAATTCTTCTTCATATAAAATATAAATATCTATAATAATTCTAAATAAATCTTTATTACCTTTCATTTTTACAAAATCTCTTATATTATAATTATTAGTCTTAAATAAATTGATAAAAGTTATTATAAGTCTTTTTAGATTTTCTAACACTTTAGAGTTTAATATGATTTTATAAGATGTATCTATTTTATTCAAGATTTTCTTTATTTTTATCTTTATATTTATGTTGTATTTGGCACAATAAAAATATTCATCTACTATATATCTTAATAAATTAGTATCACTTATCTTATATTTATTATCTTTTAATATTTCTAAAGCAAGTTTATGAAAGGTATAAACTTTTATATTATAGTTATAATTCTTCTTAATATTCTTTTCTAAGTTTTCTGATGCATCTCTAGTAAAAGATATACAAAGGATTTCATCTTCTTTAATACCTTTTCTTTCTATTAAATATCTAATCTTTCCTACCATAGTTAAACTTTTACCACTACCAGCACCAGCTACTATTAAATTAGCTTTCTCATCTGTAATTACAGCTACCCTTTGTTCTTTATCTAATGAATAACCATTTATATTAGATAATATATAATCACTATCTATAAGTTCTTTCTTTATATATTTTTTATTTAATCTATTTATTTTTATTCTACCTAATTTTCTTTGGGAATTGTCTATATAGTTCATATTACCTCCTATATATATCATTCCACAAAACTTTCTTATTTCCTTTTTTTTATTAAAAAAATATTGTGTTTTTAATATTCAACACAATATTCTTTATTATTTTCTACTGTTTTTTTAGTCAACTTAATAGATTTAACTTTAGGATTAGTAAGTATCTCATCATATACAAATCTTAAAGTTCTTTTTACTTCTTTATTTAATTTACGAACACCAAGTTTTTCACTATATCCCTTTTCAGCCACTGCATCAAAATAACCTGCTGTTGCATATAATTTTTTACCTCTTTGAGCAAAATCTTGTTCAGCTATTTTCCATTGACTAATTTTTGATTCTTTTAAGATTTTTAATACTGTTTTATGAGTAAGTTTATCAGTTTCAGTAAATTCACCAACTCTTCCTACAAACTCAGGGCCCATCCATTTTATAAAATCATCTTCATCTAACCTTACTTTTTGTTCTTTTTCATCATTTATAGAACCAAATCCAATAACATTCTTTTTATTTTGTTTCTTTTGTTCATATAATTCATCAAAAGAACCCATACATATAACAGTTAAATTAGATGTATCAAACATAATTTTAGATTGTTTACCTTTTTCAACATCTATTTCAATTACATCTCTATCTAATATTTTTAAAAGTTCATGAAGCACTGCTTTACCAAAACCTTTATCTTCATAAGTAACTAATTTGTCTATTTCATCTAATATTAGGATACCGTGCTGCGCTTTTTCTTGATCACCATTGGCAGCCGTGATTAACCCTAAAAGTATTGAAGGAACATCTTTTCCATAGTACCCAGCTTTTGTATAATCAGGACAATTTGCAGCAAAGAAAGGAATATCTAATTCTTTAGCTACTACTCTTACCATTTCTGTTTTACCAGTACCACTTGGACCAGATATTAAAATATGTGATTTATTTCTAAAATTATTAGAAGTTTGATTTACAGCTATTGTTCTAGTTAAATCATAAACAGCTTCATCTTGTCCAACTATATTTGATAAAACAGTTTTTCTCAATTTAGCTAAATCAAATTTAGCAGATTCTTCTCTCTTCAAAACAAACTTTGTTTTTTTATTCTCTTCATTTTCTTGTTTTTCTAATTCTTCTCTACAATTTTTAATTTGATTTTCAACCGTTTCTCTTATATATTCTCCAGCCGCTATTAATTTATCTATATACCCTCTAACTTCTTCTACTGTTTGATATTCTCTAAGTTCTTTTAAAGCTTGTAAGCTAAATATGAATTTTTCGTTGTTTTCTGGATCAAATTGAATATGATCTTGTTCTAATTCTGCATCTTGTTTCTTAAATATATTATATATGTTGTTAAAATCAACTTCTATTACTTTAGTTATTTCATCTATTTCATCGTAATATCCTAAAAAACAAATATCTAAAAAATTGGAAAGAAATTCATCTAATATTTCTGATTCAGTTAATTGATTACCATATGGTTTCTTTAATTCTTCCATAGTCGCTGGACAACAAAAATATCTTTCATATTCAGCCGTGCTGTCTTTCATAAGCCAATATTCAAAACCACGTTCATCTAAAAATACTTCATCATATTCTAAATAATTTCCTTTAATTAAATTGACAGGTTTAAAAAATACCCTTCCTTCTCCTAATTCTATTTTTTGTAATTGTACTGCGTAATGCATAAAAAATCCCCCAAAACTACTTATTTGTATTATTATAATAATTATATTCTGATAAAGTTTGTGATACCCATTCTAAATCTTCTAATTCTTCATAAGAATCATTTAAACAATCTTCAATATCATACATAAGCTCATTAACATTAGTATATTTATCTATGTTAATATTATATTTATTTAATATAGATATTTGTTCTTCTGATATATAAATATTATTATATTTTTTTAAAAAATTCTTTTCTGTACCTACTACTTCATCAATATTTAAGTTAAATTCATCAATAATCATGAAATCACCTTAGCAATTATTATAGCACAAAAAAACAAAAAGTGAATACTAATTTATTAACTATCATCAAAAACTATTTCAGTCATCTCTGGCAATTCTTTTTTATCGTATTTTTTTAACTTATCATGAGCAGAAACTAGCAAACTTATAAGTATCCAAGAAAGAAAGATTGCAGAATTTAGTTGCATAAGTATCATCACATTAAAATTTGTATACATAGATATCTTATCATATATATCTATTGAATTTGTTGTAACAATATCCATTATTAATATTAAGAACAAATCTACTATTAATGCATTTATAAAATTAATAATCTTAAACTTTTTACTTATTTTCTTTCTTAAGAGCGAAAAAATAAAGAAAAAATTGGATATAAATAGCATCATAAAATAAACTGTTATATTAGGAAAATAAATAGACATAAATAATGCATCAAATAAATTGTCTATTATTTTTAAAACTACTGAATAATAATTTACTAAAATTATGATTGCAAGCACTAACCATATTGAAATAAATATCCATTTATTAACTTTTTTTTCTTGCTTTATTGATATGATAAAAAGTATTAAAACTGCTACCCCCATCATAAAACAAAATAAAAAAAGAGGTGAAGATACAATAATATTCATTAATGCTTTTAATTTTTCTATTAATGAAACATCATTCATCTAATCACCTCTTTTATTCTTCTAATTCAAATATAAATACCGTTTGTTTTGTGTTACTATATCTTGTACAAGTTATTAAAGTTAAAACACTCTTACTATAATCTCTATAAATAGGAACAGTCCCATCTTTCTCAACTTCATAAGTGTTAACTAAACTATATGTATATTTCACATTCTTATAATTTATATAAGCCTTATCCCCTTTAGACAAATTAAATAATTTATCAAAGAAACATACTGAACAAACACCTGAATGGGCAGCCATTATTAAATTATTATTTCGCTCATTAGGAAAAGTTGAACCATTTATTACTGTTATATTATAATTTACTTGATTATATCTAGAATTTAAATCTAGAAAACCTCTTTTTAAATTTATTTTAGGTATTTCCAACATACCAATGTAATTATATTGCATTTCTTGTTGATCATTTTCTTCTTCAGGCATGTTTATTTCTTCATCTATTGATTCATCTTCTTCTACTTTTTCTTCTGTTTCTATATTCTCTGGAGTCTCATTTTCATACAGCAAAATATTCATTTCAGAATAAATTTCATTTTTTCTTTTGTTAAAATATTCTATAAAACCAATAGAAACGCCTAATAAGATAAGAACTAAGCCTATTAAAAGAATTGTACTATTCTTTAATTTTATTTTTTTTAACATAAGTAACTATTCCAATTCCAAGTGCGATATCAAACATAGCAATTGTAAGCAAAAGAGCAGATCTAGAACTTAATGTATCTGGAACATCTACTTCTAATTGATTTTCCATCACTACTTCTGTAACTGTCCCATCATCTTTTACTTCAAATAATACTTTTTCTTTATTTAATTCATATCCTGTTGGAGCAATTGTTTCTATTAAATAATATTTTCCTACTGGTAAACCTTCTATTTCATATGGCTTATCTGTTGAAACCCATTTACAATCTGCATTTTTATTACCATTTGCGTCAGTACAAAACTTAACAATATTTCCTTGTTCATCTTGTATTTCTAAAGTTGCACCTGGTAATTCCTTTTTATCAACAGCACTTATTTTACTTATTTTAGTTTTAGTTAACGTATTTTCAATTGTTATTAAATTATCTGTTTTAGAAACACCATCAACTGTTAATCTTCCATAATCATCAATTACTATTTCCACAATTTTTTTAGCGCTAATATATCCTATTGGTACTATTGTTTCTGTTAAATAGTATTTTCCTGGTAATAAATCAGTAAATACAATATTATTTTCTCCATTAGAAACTTTTACTATACCAGCTGAATTATTATTTTTTTGTTCTTCTGTTTTCAATTCAAAAGTAGCGTTTGCAACAAATTTGTTATTACTATCTACTTTTGCTACATTGATTGTAGCTTTTGGCTTAGTGACAGTTCCTGTTATTGTTATACTATCAGTGTTTTTATTACTTTCAACATAAGTTAAAGCTAAGTCTTGATAGTTTCCTCCACATACATATTTTGATGAATTCATATAATTTTTTTCAATAGAGATAGTTTTTGAAAAACTTTCACTAGATCCTATTTTTATATCTGTATCTTTTATTTTAAATACATAAGAATCTCCACTTTTTGTATAACTAAATTTAGAATTTGTTATACTACCCATATCATAAGTTGTATTTGATGCTATAGTTACTTTATTAGAATAATAGTATCCATCATCATCTAATGTAAAGGTTAGAGCAACACTTTTACTATTATTAGCAGTTATTGTTGCTGAAAAATCACTGTTTGAATATGCTTTTGCATCACTCATAATTTTTTTATAACTTTTACCTGTATTCAATATAGTCTTATCTGAATTAATAATATATTCATAAGTTCTACTGCCTTCATCATATTTATCTAAATTACCAAAATAACCATTTATTAAAACTTCTTGCCACCAATATTTTAAATCAGAGCTAGCATTAGTATTGTTTATTGCATTAATTATATAAGCTATAGCATAACTATCCTTAGAATTAGTCCATCCACTACTGTAGTTACAAACAACACCACTTCCTGGAGCATTTACACTAAGACCAGATAAACAAAGAACTCTACCCGCATCAGAATTCTTTATATGAAACCAAGGATATTTTGCAGAATCTTGCGTTACATCATATGAAAGATTAAATGAATTATCTGTACTTAAAGATATTGACTCACCATGTGCTTTCATTGTTAATGAATTTGGAAAAGCTTTTATGTTTAACATTCCAAATAAACTGAATCCTACTATAAACAATATTAAAAAAAGTAATTTATTTTTTTTCATAGTAACCCTCCTATTTTTACTACTACCATTTTATCACAATAAAAAAAATATATCAATTATTTTATTAATGATTCTATAATAAATAGTGTTGGTGAAAACTTGACACTATTTTTAAATTTATAAAAAATGAGTCAATTCAGAAACTTTATGATACAATGTGATTGGATTATAAAACATTGAAAGGATCTGATTAAATGA
>CALVVM010000048.1 GCA_944363855.1 uncultured Bacilli bacterium | reverse complement strand
GTTGCATTCTTGAATATCCAGTTTGTTTAGATATTTCATTATAAGTGATTTTAATTTCACCATTGATTTTTTGCTTTACTAATTCTAAAGCTTTTTGCTTATCTTTTTTCAAAATAAAACACATCCTCTCAGATGCATATTATATAATATAATGTAACATTTCTAAAAAATTTCTATGTAACATTTTAAAAAAGGATTAACAGTTTTTAAATAATTATTGATATAATGAAAAATGTGTGCTATAATTTAAACATACAATAGGAGGTATGTTTATGGCTAAAAGGGGTAGACCTTCAAATAAAGTTATTGCAAAAAGAAAAGTTGCTAAATCAAAAAGTGAATTATCACTATTAGTAGGAGTTTTCTTTGTAGTATTACTTTTAATAGTAGGTTATTTCTTCTTAATTAAATAGAGTTATCTCTATTTTTTTTGTATAATTTTTATAAAATAAAAAAAGTGTTAAGTTTTTGTGTAAAAAAAATGTAAATTTTACCAAAAATACTTGTTTTCATTTTTTATATTATGTATAATAGTTTTGTGTTTTAAAAGGAGGATTTTATGACAAAATATGTTTATGCCTTTAAAGAAGGTAACAAAGACATGCGTAACTTGTTAGGTGGTAAAGGTGCTAACCTTGCTGAAATGACAGGTATTGGGCTTCCTGTTCCACAAGGATTTACTGTTACTACTGAAGCATGTATTAAGTATTATGATGATGGAGAAGACATTTCCGAGGAAATCAAAGATGAAATTTTAAGTCACTTAGAAGGACTTGAAAAAGAATCTGGAAAGAAATTTGGAGATATGGAAAATCCATTATTAGTATCTGTTAGAAGTGGTGCTAGAGCATCTATGCCAGGTATGATGGCTACAGTTTTAAACTTAGTCTTAAATGATGAAGTTGCTAAAGGATTTGCTAAAGCTACAAACAATGCAAGATTTGTATACGATAGTTATAGAAGATTTATTCAAATGTTTGCTGATGTAGTTATGGGATTCCCAAAAAGTTCTTTCGAAAGAAAATTCGATGCAATCAAAGAAGAAAAAGGAGTTAAATTCGATACAGAATTAACTGCTGAAGATTTAATGGAAGTTGTTGAAATTTACAAAAATGAATACAAAAATCATGCTGGTGTAGATTTCCCACAAGATCCAAAAGATCAATTATTAGAAGCAGTAAAAGCTGTATTTAGAAGTTGGAATAACGATAGAGCAATCACTTATCGTAGATTAAATGACATCCCATCTAGTTGGGGAACTGCTGTTAACGTTCAAGAAATGGTTTATGGTAACCGTGGAGATGATTGTGGTACAGGTGTTGCATTTACAAGAAATCCAGCTACTGGAGAAAAGAAATTATATGGTGAATATTTAATGAACGCTCAAGGAGAAGACGTTGTTGCTGGTATTCGTACTCCACAAACAATCGATACTCTAAAAGAAGTTATGCCTGATTGCTATGATCAATTTGTAAATATTTGTAATATACTTGAAAATCATTATAAAGATATGCAAGATATGGAATTTACTATTGAAAACGGTAAACTATTCATGTTACAAACTCGTAACGGAAAAAGAACTGCTCAAGCTGCTTTAAAAATAGCTGTTGATTTAGTAAATGAAGGAATGATTTCTAAAGAAGAAGCGCTTTTAAAAGTTGAACCAAAACAATTAGATCAATTATTACATCCAAACTTTGATGCTGATAGTTTAAAAGCTGCTAAAGTAGTTGCTAAAGGATTAGCTGCTTCACCTGGTGCTGCAACTGGTAAAATTTACTTTACTGCAGAAGATGTTATGGAAGCTGCTAAAAATGGAGAAAAAGATATATTACTTGTTAGACTTGAAACTAGTCCAGAAGATATAGAAGGTATGAATATTGCTCACGGTATTTTAACTATTCGTGGTGGTATGACTAGCCATGCTGCAGTTGTTGCTCGTGGTATGGGTACTTGCTGTGTATCTGGATGTGGTGAACTTGTTATAGATGAAGAAGCTAAAACTGTTAAAACAGTTGATGGTAAAGTATACAAAGAAGGAGACTGGATGAGCTTAGATGGTTCAACTGGTAATGTATACGGTGAACAAGTTAAAACTGTTGAACCAGAAATAAGTGGAGATTTTGAAACATTTATGGGATGGGCAGATAGTGTTAGAAGACTTAAAGTTAGAACTAATGCTGATTCACCAAGAGATGCAATTCAAGCTCGTAAATTTGGCGCTGAAGGTATAGGTCTATGCCGTACAGAACACATGTTCTTCGAAGAAGAAAGAATTTTCAACTTCCGTAGAATGATTGCTGCTGATACTGTTGAAATGAGAGAAGAAGCTTTAGAAAAAATCTTACCATATCAAAGAAAAGACTTTGAAGGATTATTTGAAGCTATGGAAGGAGATCCAGTTGTAATTCGTTACTTAGATCCACCTTTACATGAATTCTTACCTCATACAGATGCTGAAATTAAAGCTTTAGCTGAAAGTTTAGGAATGAGCTTTGAAGCACTTAAAAATCGTGTTGAATCATTAAAAGAGTTCAATCCAATGATGGGACACAGAGGATGTAGATTAGCTGTTACATATCCAGAAATAGCTAAAATGCAAACTAGAGCTGTTATTGAAGCTGCAATCAATGTAAATAAAAAAGGTATGAACATAATTCCTGAAATAATGATTCCACTTGTTGGAGATATTAATGAATTAAAATATGTTAAAAAAGTAGTATGCGAAACTGCAGATGCTATAATTGCTGAAGCTGGAGTAGAACTTACTTATCATGTTGGAACAATGATAGAAATTCCAAGAGCTGCACTTACTGCAGATGAAATAGCTAAAGAAGCTGAATTCTTCTCATTTGGAACTAATGACTTAACTCAAATGACATATGGTTTCTCAAGAGATGATGCTGCTAAATTCTTAAATGAATACTATACAAAAGGAATTTTTGAAAATGATCCATTCGCTAAATTAGATCAAAATGGTGTAGGTAAACTTGTTGAAATGGCAGCTAAACTTGGTAAATCAACTCGTCCTGATATCCATATGGGTATATGTGGAGAACACGGTGGAGAACCAAGTAGTGTTGAATTCTGTCATAAGGTAGGACTTGACTATGTATCTTGTAGTCCATTTAGAGTACCTCTAGCAAGACTAGCTGCTGCACAAGCTGTAGTTAAAGAAAATAATTAATAAATTTAAGACTAAGATTTATAATCTTGGTCTTTTTAATACTATTAAAAAAGTTCATATTTATGTTATAATATGATTAGTTGGAGGTATTCTATGTATTTATTAGAAGAAATAAAAAAAATAATAGAAAACAATTTTAAGAAAGTTTCCATCTTTGTAGATATGGATGGAGTTGTAGCAGATTACAGATTTGGAGAAGGAGAAAATATAAAGAACAATAAACCTGGACTATATTTAAATAAGAGACCTATATATACTACAATAAATAATTTACAAAGGATTAATGATGAAATAGATTGTGAAATGTTTATATTAAGTTCATGCTTATATAAAGAACAAGCAGAGGAAAAAAGTTTGTGGCTTGACAAATATATGCCATATATTAAAGAAAAAAATAAAATTTTTGTTTTATCACAAAACTTTGAATCTAGAAAGAAAATAAAAATTGATAAAATAAGAGAAAAATTAGATTCGAACGAATGCGAATTAGCTATTCTAATTGATGATACACATGATATATTATTTTTAGCACTATTAGAACTAAAAGAAAAGGTAATTCCATTCCATGTTATAACTTTAATTGATTAAGGAGGAACTTAAGATGAAATATGATGTAATAATAGATTGTTATACAGATGAGCCATCAGGATTAGGCGTACCACCATATTTAAGTGTACATTCTAGATATATAGCAGGAGCTTTAAAAAATAAAAACATTAACTATTTTTATTTAACAATTGATGATTTACGTTTTGCAAATGGAGAAAAACATTCTGATAATTCATATAATAAAAGAATAATAAACAAAACAAAAAATGCTAACAACGTTTCAGAAATATTGAAGAATGCAACAAATATTTATGTTGTAATGGGATGTTTTGTTAAATATGAATATGTTTCAGCAGAACCTCCTACTTTTTTAGAAGTAGAAAAATTATTAAATCTTTTCTGTAACAAAGAAACTAATAAATTATTATTTTATTCTCTTGGTGGAAGTGAATTAACAAGAGAAAACATTAGAAAAACAGTACCTAGCAATTTATTTAATAATATTATTTTTGGTAATACTTATAATTATTTTATTGGTGAAAACGGCAATAAGTTTAATCCAAATTATGATAATTTAAGACAAATTGCAATTGATTCATCGAGTGTATTAGAACAAATAGAAAGACCTTTAGTAATTGAAATAGAAACAGCTACAGGATGTAATAGAAATCCAGGTTGTACATTTTGTATAGAAGGAATGAGAGGTTTACCATTACAGTTTAGAGAAAAAGAAGATATTATAGATGAAATAAAAAGTTTATATGATGTTGGAGCGCTATACTTTAGATTAGGAAGGCAACCAAATTTTTATGCTTATAAGAATTGTAATGTAGAAGAAATAGAAAACTTATTTAAAGGAATTTGGAGTGCCTGTCCAAATATCAAAACATTGCATATAGATAATGTAAGTCCTCATAATGTAAATACTAAAGAAGGTGAAAAGATAACTGAATTAGTGGCTAAATATACTACAGCAGGAAACATTACACCATTTGGAATTGAATCATTCGATCCAATAATAAGAGAAAAATGTAATTTAAATGGATCTTTAGATGATGTTCATAAATCAATATCTATAATTAATAAATATGGAAAAGAAAGAGGTAAAAATGGATTGCCTGAATTACTTCCAGGTATTAATATAATTTATGGATTAGATGGGCAAAATGAAAATACATTAAGACATAATTTAGATAATTTTAATAAAATATTAAATTCTGGAAATTGGGTAAGAAGAGTTTTTGTTAGAAAATTAACTTCTCCTTATGGTGAACAATTTGATAATTATAGTGAAGAAGATTTAAAAGAATTTAATTTTTGGAGTAAAACAATAGAAAACAAATTTATCGTTCCAATGTTAAAAAATGTTTTTCCAATTGGCTTAGAAATTAGCGAATTAAGAATGGAAATGTATAAAGATGGTAATTCAATTCTAAGACAAATGGGTACATGTCCGGTAAGAGTTGTAATTTTAAATAAGGAACTAAAATTAGATGAATTTTATAAAGTTAAAGTGGTTGGATACATCGGTAATAGAACAATTATTGGAGAATTAATATGAAAAAAATAGGATTGTTGATTCCAAAAACAAATTTGACTGTTGAATATGAATTACAAATGCTTTTTAGTAAAGGATATTTCGATATAGAAAAAAGTGTATTTTATATATCTAAACTAGATTATAAAACAAATTATAAGAAAGATAAATCAAAATTTCTAGAAGAACTTGCTATAGATATAAATAATAAGAAAAAGGATTTAGAATATTTAGATGTTGATTATAATGCGTTCTTTTGTACTACTTCAGCATTAGAAAATGGAGTAGAAGAAATAAATCCAACTATTTCATTAATTGAGGAATCAAAATTAAGAAATGTTAAAAAATGTTTATTAATAACTCCATATAATGATCAATTAGGAAAAGAAATAGTAAAAATGTTAGAAGATAATGGAATAAAAGTTATAAAAAATATAAATTTAGATTTATTACATACTGCAGATTATTTTAATTATGGAATAAATAAATTAGAAAAATTAATAAAAGAAAATTACTTAAATGAATATGAAAATATTATTATATCTTGTACAAATTTACCTACAATTGGCGTAATAGAAAACTTAGAATATAAGTTGAATACACAAATTATTTCAAGCAATTCAAGTTTATTTGCAAAGATTAAAAGAGACAATAATATTTAAAGGAGGTAAGTATGACAAGAGGAGAATTTAAAAAGATTATTGATATATGTAGTAACCAAGAAGAAGTAAGAGATGCAGTAAAAAAGAATCACGACAATAACTTATGGTGGCCATTAGAAGTAGAAGATTATAGAAAAAGATTATTGATTGCTGGTCTTTCTACTAGAATTTCTTATAATATGATAGATAGCTATAGAAAAGTAATAAATGATTTGAAAGGTTACACTTATGATGAAATCAAAAATATGACGGAAGAAGAAATAATTAATATAATCAAAGGATTAGGATTATCAAATACAAGATATAAATATTTGTCATCAATGATTGATTTTATAGAAAAATATGATAATGAAATAAAAACATTATCTAATGATGAATTGATTAAACTAATTGCTGATAATGTTAGTGGTGCATCTTACAAAGTAGCACAATGTTGTGTTTTGTACATAAGAGGATATTATTCAGGTATAATGCCAGTGGATAGTGGTATGAAGGATGTAGAATTACCTTGTTTAGGATTTGAACAATATAAAAACGCACTAGGGCACGATATTTTAAGAAAAGAATTAGAAGCACTAGTAAAAAATAATAATATGGAAGAAATAATAAAACAAAATGGATATGAAGAACTTAAAGTAGAAAATTATGATAATGCTACATGGTTTTGTCATTTAGTTCTTATTTATTATAAACGCTTTTTTTGCAATAAACATAATCCTGAAAATTGTCCATTAAGAGATTGTGTTGAAGTAAAATGTAAATGTAGGAAATAATAGTTAAAGGGGGAATTCTAATGTTAATAATAGAAGGTATAGATGGTGTAGGTAAAACAACTTTAGTTGAGCATTTACAAAGTTGTGGAATGAAAAAATATCATTTTGATTATGATTCAAAAAACATGGATTTATTTTCAAAATACATGAAAGTTTTATTAGAAGATGATAGTGAATTGGTACTAGATAGATCATTTATTAGTGAAATGGTTTATGGACCAGTTATAAGAAATAAATGTAAATTAAGTCTTGAAGATTATACAAAACTATTAATTGCATATAAAAATGCCGGAGCTAAAATTATTTATTTAACAGCTCCTAAAGATGTTTTATTAAAAAGAAGAAATGATGAAAAAAGTGATTATGAAGTTATCACAAATCATTATGAAGAATTAAATAAAAAATATGATGAAATTATGGAATATTCATCTAAATTTATAGATGTAATTGCTATAAATACTCACGAAGCAAATATTGAACAAGTTAGAAGTCAAGTAAAGAAATTGGTGAGGAAATGATTGATTTATGTTATGTAGGTAATTCTTCCAATGATAAAATCGTTGTAAATAATGAAACTTACAATACATTAGGAGGAAGTTGTATATATTCAAGCTTTTCTTCAAGGGCTTCTTTTGATGGCAGAATTGCAATAATAAGTAAAGTAGATAGCGATACAAATTTACTATTAAAAGAAAAACAAATAGAGTTTTATGGAACTATCGTTGATAGAATGACAGAGTTTATAATTGATGAATCAAAATCTACCTGTGAATCACAATTTTATAATAGAGATATAATTAAATTAGAAACAAAAATAGATGTCAATCATTTGCATGTGTCATTAAGAAAAGGTGTAGATGTCCAAAGTATTTTAGAAAATAAATTATTAAATTATAATCATCTTTCGGTAGATGTTATGATACATAGTGTTGTAGATTTTATACCTATAATAGAAAAATATACTTCAAAAATAGAAATCTTATTTTGTAATGTTAATGAGTACAATATAATAAAAAAGTATGTAAAAGATATACCATTAGTAATAGTAACAAATGAAAACAAGCCTGTCATTGCAATAACGTCAACGAATACAATTAGTTATAATGTAATAAACAACCATAATATTAAATCTACTACTGGTGCTGGAGATTCATTTATTGGTGGCTTCTTATCAAAATATATAATTAATCAAGATATAGATGAATCTATTTCACAAGGAATCTATAATTCTAGCAGATCTATAGAAAATATAGGACCTTTATTATATATAGAGTCTCGTATAGATAAAACTACCAAATCAAAATTACTTCCTAATAATATTATTGTTATAGGTAATTCTTGTGCTGGAAAAACAACCTTTATTGATTATTTTAAAAACTACTATAATATATATTCAGATATAGATGATCTAGCGCCATTATTAGAAACGTTTATGTTAGATGATTTGTTGTATCAAAATAAAATAGAAGAATTTAAAAAAATTAAAAATAAACTTAAATATGTTAATAAAATATGGGAAGAGTATAATGATAATATAAATTCAATAAATCACTATACTAAACCTGCAAAGCTGGGAGATGGACACGATATAATAAGACCTATTCTATGGGATTATATAATTCAAATGTCAGTTGTAAATTCAGAAACACACAATATAATCCAGTTCTCAAGAGGTAAGGATGAACTATATGAGTCACAATTTTCTCAAAACGCATATTTTCGTAGTATAGAAAGTTTTATTAATAATTTAGAAAACAACAGCAACTCTATTATTGTTAATTTAGTTTCTAGTTTAGAAACAAGAAAAAATAGAAATAGAATAAGATTTGAAAATGGTGGACATTATGTTTCTGATGATACTATGGACAATGTATATTCAAAAGATATATTTGAATATATAAAAACAGGTGAAAATTTTGGATATTTATTAGTTGATGGACGAACTATTCCAGTATATACTATTGTTAACGATAAAACACTTAGTGAGATTGAATTAAATAAATTTTTAGAGTATAATGTTAATAAGGTAATAGAATATTACAATGATTTTAAGGAGGAAAAACATGGAATTAAAAAAGATTCAAAAAGATATTTGGCAAAATAAATTAAACAAAGGATTTAATACAACAGATGTGAATAAAGAATTTTGCTTATTATATGGAGAAGTTTCTGAAGCATATGATGCTTGGAAAAAGAAAAAAGATGATTTGAATGAAGAATTAGCTGATATTGCTATTTACTTAATGGGATTATCTGAAATGCTAGGTTTTGATTTGGCGGACGAAATTGAAAAAAAAGTTTCTAAGAATGAAAAACGTGTATATAAAAATATAGATGGGATTAATGTAAGAATTAGTGATTAATATTTAGGTGTTGTATAAAAAGTCATCTAACTTAAATTTATATTAAAGCATCCCGAACTAAACTGTGGTACAAGCTGTAGTTAAAGAAAATAATTAATAAAATTAGACTAGAATTTCTAGTCTTTTTTTGCAGTTTTAAATAAAAAAGTACATCTCATTGACAAACAAATTAGCACATGTTACAATAAAATCATTTTAAAGGAGTTTTATAATGATTAAAAGTTTTGCAGAAATTGATAATAGTTTAATTAATGAAGTTTGTAATTATTTTGAAAAAAATTATGATTTCAATTCATTGAAAGAAAATTACCCATTTTTAAATTATAATGTATTATATAGCATTCTTTATTCAACTGGTAAGTATAATGAAAACATATATAATTATTTGTATCAAACTAATATAGAAGATAATAAACTTTTAATTATTAGTGACAACCATTGTGGATCAATATACCAAAATATGAATTATACATATGATGTATTTAATTTTGCTGTAGCAAATGGTATACATATTATCCTTCATGGTGGTGATATTATAGAATCTAATGTTAAGCCTAAAAAAAGATGTAGTCCTATAAAACAAGCAAATTATTTTATAAATAAATATCCTTGTGACAAAAGTATTAATACTTTTGCATTGTTTGGCAATCATGATTATTTAGCAATTAATGAAAATGAAACAATAAGAGATATTTTATGCTCCAGAAATGATATAAATATGTTGGGATTTAAAAAAGCATATTTGAAATGGTGTGGAAATATAATTAGTTTGCAGCACGATATAGAAAATTTTAAATTAAATTTGCCATTTAATGCAGAATATATATCTTTTAAAGGACATTCTCATTTTTATCATATAAAAGAAAAAGCAAATGGAAAAAGTGAAAAAATTTATATACCTCCAATGTGCGACGATCCAGTTTATTACGTATCTAATCCTCAACTTAAAGATGTAATAGTAAAACCAGGTTTTTTGACTGCAGAAATAATTGATAATAATATTGTTATTATTAATTATTCATTTACTTCTAATGGTCTTATAAAAGAAAATGAATTTCAAAAGGTTTTAAAAAGAAAATAATTAATAAAAATATGTTATACTAATTATGGTGGTAATATGGAACTAAAAGAAGTTATATTTGTTAATGATTTGCCTAGTATAGATTTGCACGGTTTAGATAGAGATACTGCTAGAGTAAAAGTGTTAGAATTTATTAAAGATAATAAGACAATGAAAAATGATATTATTTGTATAGTACATGGAGTTGGAAGTGGTACTATAAAGCAGGAAGTACACAATACTTTAAAAAGAAGTAAAGATATAAAAGAATATAAATTATTCTATAATAATGTAGGTTGTACAATAGCTAAAATAAGTATATAATTATACTTTTTTTCTTTATTCAAATTTGTTATAATTAAATGGGTGATAGTATGTTTGCTGATGTATTAGTAGAGTTAAAAGCTAAAAGAATAGATAAAACATTTACTTATTTAATACCTAGTAATCTTAAAGATAAAGTTAAAGTAGGTATAAGAGTGCTTGTACCTTTTGGAAAACAAACTTTAGAAGGATTTGTATTAAATATAGGAAAAGATAAAGATATAGATTATGAAATAAAAGAAATAATAGATATTATAGATGAAGAACCTGTTTTAAATGAAGAAATGTTAGAACTTGGTAAATATATTAGTTTAAAAACTCTGTGTAATTTAATACATTCATATCAAACGATGTTACCTGCAGCTTTAAAAGCACACAATAACTTTAATGTAAATAAAAAATATATAAGTTATATAAGTTTAATAGATAAAGAATATATACCTAAAAATGATAATCAAAAAGAAATAATAGAAATATTAAAATTAGGTAATGCTTTAAAAAGTGATTTAACTAAAATATCAGTTTCAAGTGTAAATACATTATTAAGTAAAAAAGTAATAGAAGAAATAAAAGAAGAGACATATAGATTAAATAATACTAATTCTTATAATGATAAAAGAGTTATACTAAATGAAGATCAACAAAAAGTAGTAGATACAGTACTAGAAAATAAAGATACGTTTATTCCATATCTTCTTCATGGAGTAACTGGAAGTGGTAAAACAGAAGTATATATGAATATAATTGAAAGTGTTTTAAAAGAGGGTAAAGAAGTTATAGTACTTGTTCCAGAAATAAGTTTAACTCCTCAGATGGTTAGTATATTTAAAAGTAGATTTAAAGATTCTATAGCTATCCTACACAGTGCTTTATCAGATGGTGAAAAGTATGATGAATGGAGAAAGATAGAAAGAAAAGAAGTTTCTATTGTTATAGGTGCTAGAAGTGCTATATTCGCACCCCTAACTAATATAGGATTAATAGTTCTTGATGAGGAACACTCAGATACATATAAACAAGATAATAATCCTAAATATGATGCTATTGATATAGCTATTAAAAGGGCTAAAACCTATAACTGCCCAATAATACTTGGTAGTGCAACTCCATCAGTAGAATCATATACTAGAGCTAAACTTGGTACATATAAATTACTTGAACTAAAAAATAGAGTAAATAAAACCATGCCTGACGTAAAGTTAATAGATATGAAAGAAGAAATAAAAAAAGGGTATAGAATACTTTCTAAAGAGTTAATAGATGATATAAATGATAGATTAAACAAGCATGAACAAGTAATACTTCTTTTAAATAGAAGGGGATACTCAACTACTATTACTTGTAAAGAATGTGGTACTACTATAAAATGTCCTAACTGTGATATACCCTTAACTTATCACAAAACAGGTAATAAACTTAATTGTCATTACTGTAATCATACAACTTTTAAACCTTTAAATTGTCCTGAATGTAATAGTAAAAATATAAATAGTTTTGGTATAGGAACAGAAAAACTAGAAGAAGAAGTAAATAGATTATTTAAATGTAAAACTATTAGGATGGATATAGATACAACACGAAAAAAAGGTAGTCATGAAAAAATAATAAATGACTTTAGAAATAAAAAGTATAATATTTTAATAGGGACGCAAATGATATCTAAAGGACTTGATTTTGATGATGTTACTTTAGTAGGTGTTATAAATGGAGATGCAACTTTAAATATTCCAGACTTTAGAAGTGGTGAAAGAACATATAGTTTACTTAATCAAATATCTGGTAGATCAGGTAGAAGTATTAAACCAGGTAAAGTTATTATTCAATGCTTTAATACTGATCATTATAGTATAGAGTATGCCTCTAAAAATAATTACGATAGTTTTTATAAAGAGGATATGAGTATAAGAAAAAAATTAAAATATCCGCCATACTTTAATCTTTGCTTAATAAAATTAGTAAGTACTGATTATAGTGAATTAAATATTGAAGCGCAAAAAATAAAAGAATATTTAAACGATAGTAATTATATAGTACTAGGTCCAAGTCCTTGTACAGTTCCTAAAATATATAATAAGTATTATATGCAAATAATAATTAAGTATAAAAATATAAAAGATGTATATGATAAATTAAAATTCATAGTAGAAAAATCTAAAACTAATAATAAAATAACACTAGAAATAGACTTAAATCCTAAAAAAATCTAAAACAATACAATTTTGTATTGTTTTTTTTTGTAAAAAGTGTTACAATTTATATGATATAAGAGTAAAAATAGAATAAAAAAGGGTGAATAACTATGTATGATGATTTTTTGTTGAATGGCGATTTAGCTTCTAATTCTAGTTCTTCAAATGATTTAGATAGTCTTTTTAACAATTTAACAAACGATATAAATAATTTTAATAAATATATTGATGATGTTAATAAACAAAAGAAAGAAAATGTACTTGAAGAAAAAGAATTATTAGAAGAAAAAATAAGAATAGATAAAGCTAAAGAAGAATTTGAAAATTATGTAAAAGAGAAAAATATAGAGTATGAACACAAGATGATGCAAGTAGATGTATATCTAGATAGTCAAAAACAAAATCTTTTAAAAGCTGAAAATGAATTTAAAAATAATATGGAAAATTCTTTAAAAGAATTAGATCTTATAAAAAAAGAATTAGAAATTCAAAAAGAAAAAATAAAAGAAAATAAAGAACAATTCGAAGCATATAAAAATCTAGAATTAAATCGTATTAAACATTTACAAGAAACTTTAGAATCTGAAAGAAATCAATTTGAAAAGTATAAAGAAGTAAATACTAAGAAAATAGAATTAGAAACTCAAAACTTAGAACAAAAATGTGATAAGTTTAAAGAATTAATAGGACAATTTAATTCAAAATTTAATCCTATGTTAAAAGAAGAAGAATAAAAAAGAGGTGCAATATGGAACAATTTGATAATGAAGTTTTTGGTTTCGGTGTAGAAACAAACGAGGATACAAAAGATTTTAATTATGATTCTATAAGCGGTTTAGGTGAAAGTGATTATGAGAATGAAGATTTATTTTCAACAGAAGTAAATGAAGATTTTACTACAGATTTTAGAATAGGAGATTTTGATACTGAAGATGAAATAGTTTCTAATGCAGAAGAATTCAAAATAGAAGAAGATAATTTTGAAGAACCTAAAGGAGAAGAAATCTTTAAAATTGAAAAACCTGTTGTTGAAACTGTAGAAGAAAATCCAATCGTTGAAGAAAAAGAAGAAGTAGTAACAGAAGAAAAGAAAGAAGAAAAAAATGAAGTAGTTATATCTGAAACACCTATAGAAGAATTAAATAAATTAACTGAATATAAGGAAGATAAAATAGAAGAAACTGATATTAGTAGTTTATTTGATAAAGTAAGTGTTAATGTAAATGAAGCTTCAGATATATTTAGAAAAAATTCTGATTTAAAGAAAAAAATAGATACTAGATTTGATGAATTAAAAAAATTACAAATTGAAATAGAAAATTCAAGAAAAAAACAAATAGATGAAGTAAATAGTTATAAAGAAGAAGTTTTAGAAAAATTAACTGAGAAAAAAGAGGAAATAGAAAAGAGATTGAACTTACTTAAAGAATCTCAAGCCACTTTAGAAAAAGAAAAACAAGAATTTGAAAAATATAAAAAAGAAGAAACAGAAAAAATTGAAAAAGTACAAAAAGAAGTTCAAGCAGCTTATGATGATAGAAGAGAAGAATTAGGTCATATTGAAGATGTTCTAAGAAAACAAAAAGATGCTTTAGATGAAGAAAGAAGTCAATTAAGCTTAGATAGAATCCAATATGAATCTGATAAAAATGAACTTGCAAATAATTTACTTAAGTTTAATGAACTAGTTAATTCATTTAAAAGTGGAGTAAGTGATATTAAAGAATAGTAAAAACTATTCTTTTTTTTGTATAATTTTTTATAAAAAAGAGCAAAATAAAAATAAGAATATTGGATAGTATAAAGCAAATTCCTTTGTAAGAAGTATGCCTCAACTACTATATTACTTATCTTAATTAAGTATAGCATATATTTAAAAATATTCCTATATTATTTTTATATTTTATTTAAATATAATGTTTTTTATTTACAAACATTTATTCGATATGATATAATTATTATAGTAGAGGGTAATAGTTATGAATGATTTAATATTAAAGTTTATAGATGAAATAAAATATGAAAAAAATTATTCTGAATTAACAGTTAAAGGTTATGAAACGGATTTATATATGTTTTTAGAATATTTAAATGAAAATGATATTAAAAGTTATAAAAGTGTAGATTATCAAAAGATAAGAAATTATATAAGTTATTTATATGAATTAGATTATAATAATAAAACAATATGTAGGCATATAAGTGCGATTAGAAGTTTCTTCAAGTATTTAAAAGTAAATAATTATATAGATGATAATCCATGTACTTTAGTATCTAATCCTAAATTAGATAAAAGATTACCTAAGTATTTAAATTTTGAAGAAATAGAAAAATTACTTAATGCTTTTGATAATAATAATTATTTAGGACTTAGAAATTCTTTAATACTTGAATTGCTTTATTCAACAGGAATAAGAGTTAGTGAAATAACTAATATTAAGTTAAAAGATATATCTCTTTCTAATAAAACAATTATAATAGATGGTAAAGGTAATAAACAAAGAATTGTTTATTTCGGAAGTATTTGTTTAAATTTATTAAAAAAATATATAGATAGTAGTTATCCAATATTAAATAAAAATAATAGTGATTATTTATTACTTAGTAAAACAGGTAAAAAGATAAATGAAAGAGAAATAAGAAAAATAGTAGATGATGCATCAAGTATAGCAGGTATAAAAATAAAAATATCTCCCCATGTACTTAGACATACTTTTGCGACTCATATGCTAACTAGTGGTGCAGATTTGAGAAGTGTTCAAGAATTACTTGGACATGAAAATCTATCTACTACACAAGTTTATACTCATTTAACTAATGAAAAAATAAGAAATGTATATTTAAGTGCTCATCCAAGAGCTAGAAAGTAGGAATTAATATGGCAAAATTATATTTTAGATTTGGAGCAATGAATTGTGGTAAAACAACTGCGTTATTACAAGTAGCGCACAATTATGAAGAAAAAGGAATGAATATTTTGCTTATTAAACCCAAAATTGATAAAAAAGGAGAAAATAAAGTAGTTTCGAGGCTAGGTATAGATAGAAAAGTTGATGTGCTTGTTGATACTGATGAAAAATTAAAAGATTTATTAAAATTAGATAATATAAGTTGTATATTAGTAGATGAAGTACAATTTATGACTAAAGATCAAATAAAGGAATTATGGATAATTGCTAAAACAAAAGATATACCTGTTATTTGTTATGGATTAAAAACTAACTTTAAAGGGGAACTTTTTGAAGGATCTAAACCTATAATTGAACTTGCTGATGAATTAGAAGAACTTATTACTATTTGTAAATGTGGTAAAAGAGCTAAATTTAATGCTAGAATTATAAATGGTGAATATGTAAAAGATGGTGAAGAAGTTGCTATAGATGGAATAGATGCTACTTATGAATCGTTGTGTGGTAAATGCTATATTGAAAATGTACTAGGAATAGATAGTTTCTAGTATTTTTTTTTATTTTGTAAATAAAATTAAATAGGTGATAACTTGAATATAATTAATGGTATTAGGTCTTATATACTTGAAAATGATTTAAAAATAACAATACTAAATAATAAAATTAATATTGTTAATTATAAAGATATTGATCATTTTGATTCTAATGAAATAATAGTTAAAACTGACATAGATGATGTAATAATAAAAGGTAGTGACTTAGTAGTATCTAAGTTAATGAATAGTGAAATACTTATAACTGGTAATTTTAGTAATATAGAATTTAGGTGATATATTGAAAAATAATGTACTCTATTTAATAGAAAGTAAATTAAATCTTAATATTAAAGGACATAATATAGAAAGATTTATAAAAAGACTTAAAAATAATAATATAGAAATATTAAATATAGTTTATATTTCTAAAGATGAAATAAATATAAAAATATATAAAAAAGACTATGATAAAGTAATTAAGTTAAAAACTATATATGAGGTAGAAATAATAGATTATTATGGCTTAATAAAAACAAAAAATAATTTATTAAGTAATAAATATATAATAATATTTATACTTATTAGTTTGATAAGTTTATATTTAGTAACTAGTTTAATATTTGAAGTAGATGTAATTACTAACGATTCAAAGATGGAAAATATACTGATAGAGGAATTAGAAGAATATGGTATAAAAAGATATAGATTTAAAAAGAATTATATGGAGTTACAAGAAATAAAGAGCAAGCTATTAAGTAATCATAAAGAAGAATTGGAATGGATAGAAATAGAAAATATAGGTACTAAATATATAATAAGATATGAACCTAGAATAAAAAATAATATAAATGTTGACACACCTTTAAGGCATATAATAGCTAAAAAATCTGGTGTTATTAGAGATATGAATATATCAAGTGGACAAATTGTTAAGGATATAGATTCTTATGTGAAAAAAGGAGATATTATAGTTAGTGGTTATATTAGTTTAAATGGAAGTGTTAAAGATACTGTAAGTAGTAGTGGTAGTGTATATGCTGAAACATGGTATAAAGTAACCATTGATTATCCATATAAGTATAAAGAGATAAAAGAAACAGGAAATAGTAAGGAAATATTTGTAATTAAATTATTAAATAAAGATATAGAACTATTTAATTTCAATAAATATAAAACTAATAAAGTAGAAAATAAAACAATATTAAAAAATAATATATTGCCTATAAAGTTTGTTAAACAAAAACAAATAGAAACTATTGTAATTGATGAAAATAATACAGAAGACAAGTTAATAGAAAAAGCTATAAATCTATCTAAAAAGAAAATGGAAGAAAAATTAAAAGATGGAGAATATGTAAAAGATTATAAGATTTTAAATAAGACTAAACATAGTGATTCTATAACTTTAAATATATTTTTTAATGTAGTAGAAGATATAACAGAGTATCAACAAATAGAAGAATATGTAGAAGAAGAAAAAGAAATTGAATAAAAAATATTGAATCTACTTTTTAAAAATGATATAATTAAATTGCTGGAAGATGCGATAAATAATCCCATATGAAAAACCTACTAATCGAAAATATTGGGAATCTAATTCAGGCCGGTGTAGAATACCTAAATTTATTTAGGGATCCTAAAGGTTTTGATGTGATGCCCACCTGGGAGACTAGGTTTTATTCGATTCGGGATGCCGCTCTTCTGGCTTTTTAATTATGGAGGTTGTATGACAGAAGAATTAACTTTATTAAGTGATAGTTATGTAGTATTTGATTTAGAAACAACAGGGCTTTATCCTAATAGAGGAGATACTATGATAGAGATAGGCGCTGTTAAAATAAATAATGGTAGTATTGTTGATAGATTTGATGAATTGATTGATCCAGGTAAAGAATTAAGTGAAGAGATAATTAAAATTACTGGAATAGATAATGAAATGTTAAAAGATAAAAGAAAAGAAGAAGATGTATTAAAAGACTTTATGAATTGGGTAGGTGATTTACCTATGGTTGCTCATAATGCTAAATTCGATATTTCTTTTGTAGAGAATGCTTTTTCTAAATATAATATGGGTAATTTAAAAAATATAGTTATAGATACATTAGGTTTATCTAGATATTTAGAATCTAAAGAAAGATATCACAATCTAGCTACTTTAGTTAAAAGATATAATATACCTTGGAATGAAGATAAACATCATAGAGCAGATTATGATAGTGAAGGTACTGCTTTAATATTTTTAAAGATGTTACAAAAATTAGAACTTAACAATTTTAAAACTTTAAAAGATTTATATAAATATCCTTTTATTGTTATTAGAAATTAAAATGTGTTATAATTAAGTTGGAGATGAGTATATGCAAAAAGAAAAATTAGAACAAATAAAAAGAATGGCTTATTTAGAACATAAAATATATGAAATTATAAGTAAATATCCAGAATCTAAAGGTTTTATTAAAGCAAAAAAATTAACATTTTATTCCAAAAATATAGAATTATTAGAGGGTGACCAATTAACAGTTGAAGATTGGGAGTATTTTAACATTGCTTGCATTATTCCTTTTGAAGAAATACTAGTAGAATTATCAAAATATGATATAAGTAGTCCTAAAATGGATGAAATAAAATTTATTGAAGATTTAATGAAAAAATATGATGTAAGTAAAAATATTATATGTGCAAGGATAAGACAAGTAAGAAATATAAATAAGTTTTTATTAGATAATAATGTTATTTTAAAAAGAGTTCATGAAACCCCTAATATTACACAAGAAATAATAGATGGATTATCTAAACTTCAATTATTAAAAGTAGATAGCAAACAAAGATTTACTGTTTTAGCTGTTCCAGGCAAAAGGCCTTTTGTAGTTGCGCCTGATAAAACGGAAGAATTTTTAAATGTCAAACCAAATCCTGAAATTAGACGTCAACAAGAAAAAATGGCAGAAACATTTAGAAAAAATAATTTAGTAGAAGATAAACCTAAAGTTAAAAAAATAGGACAAAAAACTGACAAAAAATAATAAAATATAATATAAAAAACGTCACTTTTAATAGTGTTTTTTTTTTATAATGTTTTTGGTGATGATATGACTATATATTTAGATCTAGTAATGATACTTAATTTTGCTATAGATTTTATATTATTACTTACTGTATCAATTATACTTAAAAGAAATGTTAAACTAACTAGAATAATGTTAGGTGCTTTTATAGGTGGATTAAGTATATTATTTTTATTCTTTAATATAAATAGTTTTTTATTATTTATATTTAAAATATTAATAAGTATTTTAATGATTTTAACTACATTTGGATATAAAACAATAAAATATACATTAGTAAATATACTTTACTTACATATGTCTAGTATAATTCTTGGCGGGTTTTTATATTTACTTAATTTAGAATTTTCATATAAACATATAGGTATGATATTTTTTAATAATGGACTTAGTATAAATTTTATATTTTTAATAATATTTTCTCCTGTAATTTTATATATTTATATAAAGCAAACTAAAAACTTAAGATATAATTATTCAAATTATTATAATATAGAAATAATAAATAAAAATAAAAGATATAAATATATAGGGTATATGGATAGTGGGAATGTACTTGTAGATATATTAACTAAGAAAATAGTAATTTTAATAGATAAAAGAAAATTACTTTTTAATATAAAGGAATTTAGATTGATTCCTTATATGGGAGTAAATGGAAGTAATATGATTAAAGTAGTAAAGATAGATAAACTTATTTTTAATGATAAAGAATACAGTAATATTTTACTAGGGATTATGGATAAAATTAGTTTAGAAGGAGTAGATGTAATATTGAATAGAAAGTTATTGGAGGGTTAATATGATAAGAGATATAATTAATTTTATAAAGAAGTTACTTAGTAGTGAAGGTGTATATTTTGTAGGTAGTACTGATAAACTTCCTGAGCCTTTAACTAAGGAAGACGAAGTAAAATACGTAGAATTATCTATGATGGGTGATGAGTTCGCTAGAAATAAACTTATAGAGCACAATCTACGACTAGTTGTATTTCTTGCTAAAAAGTATGAAAATACAGGAGTAGATTTAGAAGATTTAGTAAGTATAGGTACTATTGGATTAATAAAAGGAGTTAATACTTATAAGTTAGATAAAAATATAAAACTTGCTACTTATGCATCTAGATGTATTGATAATGAAATACTTATGTTTTTAAGAAAGAATAAAAGAAGAAGAGGAGAAGTAAGTTTTGAAGACAGTTTAAGTTATGATAGTGAAGGTAATGAGTTACACCTAGAAGACATATTAGGTACTGCTGATGATATAGTAACACGTCCTCTAGAAGAAGAAATAGAAAAGAAAATATTATATCAAGAATTAACTAAATTAAACGATAGAGATAAAGAAATAATGACTTTAAGATATGGGTTGTTTGGAAAAAAAGAAATGACTCAAAAAGAAGTTGCTTCTTCCCTTGGTATAAGTCAATCATATATATCTAGAATAGAGAAAAAAGTAATAAGTAAACTAAAAATACAGAATAGATAATTGTATTAAATATTTATATTTGATATAATTAAATAGGTGATAGTATGTTAAACGAATTAATTAATTTAGATCCAACATTTACAGAAAGTAGTTTTAAAACAAAAGTAGATAATATTTTTGTTATGTTGCACATGAGTTTAATGACAGATAATATGAAAAGAGTAGATCATTTTATAAGTGATAATGTATATGAAGAGTTTAATAATAGACTTAATGTTTTAAATAGTAATAATGAAAGACAAATGTTTGATGAGTTAAATGTTAAATCTACAGAAATAATGAAAGTAGATATAACAGATGAAAAATATATAATTACAGTTAGAATAATTTCTAGATATATGGATTATATTATAGATAAAGAAAGTGGAAATTTTAAAAGAGGTAATAATACTTCTAGAGTAGAAAAAGAAAATATATTAGTATTTGAGAAAAAAAGAAGTGCTAAAGTACAAAGTGTAGTTAGATTTTGTCCTAATTGTGGACATCCTATGGATGTAAATAAATCTGGTTATTGTGAGTTCTGTCATAGTACTTATAATCAAGAAAATTACGATTGGGTACTCACTAGTATAAAAACTTGGTGATTATGTGAAAATAGGTGTATTTGATTCAGGAATAGGCGGTCTTACAGTACTTAAAAGACTAATTGATAAGTATCCAAATAATGAATATATATATTATGGAGATACTAAAAATATTCCTTATGGAGATAAAAGTATAGAAGAATTAAAAGTACTTGCTTCTAATATTGTCGAATTTTTAATAAGTAAGAATGTAGATATGATAGTTATTGCATGTGGTACAGTTAGTTCTAATTTATCAGATTATTTAAAAGAAAAATATAATGTAAAAATAGTTGATATTATTAGTCCTGTTATAAATTATTTAAACAATCATGAATATGAAAAAATAGGTGTAATAGCTACTAATGCTACTATAAATAGTAAAGTATTTAGCAAAAGTTTAAATAAAGATATAAAGGAAGTAGCTTGTCCTATGTTTGTGCCTATAATAGAAAGTAATAATTTAACTGAATTACAAAAGTATTTAGATGCTTATTTAAATGTTTTAAAAGATAGAGATATAATAGTACTTGGTTGTACTCATTATCCTATAATTAAAGATGAAATAAATAAATATTTAAATAATAATATAAAATTACTTGATATGTCAGAATGTATAAGTGATATAACAAATGAAGTTAAAGCAAGTATAGAATTATATTTTAGTGAGTTAAATGATAAGTTAATTGGAAATGTTAATTCTATTTTAGAAAAAAAAGATTTTATAATAAAATAAAACGAACTAGCCAGTTCGTTTTATTTTCAAATGGTAGCGACGGCATACGTCTATCTCGTTTTTTATAAACCCTTTATTTATAAGGGTAAAGTAGGGTATGAAAATAATTTTGGTCTTGCTTTTAGTCTTATTTTCAAAAATAATAAAAAAATAAATATATACTATTGATATATGAATATATGTTTGGTATAATTATAAGTAGGAACATTTAATAGTTGGGTGATGCCTCTTTTCAAAAGGAAGGAGGTGATAAGATGTCAAAAAAAGATTTTTTAATCTTCTCTTTGATTATCATTATCCTTTTACTTATAGTATTGCTGTTTGTAATTCTAAAATAAAAGAATCACCTAACTCAAACGCATTGAATTAGGTGATGCACATTTATGGGCAACACTCAACATGACGTATTAAGTGTTCCTTTTTTATTATATGAAGTTTCCCTCACTAAATACATTTTATCATAAATATATTAATTGTGCAAGTTTTGAAAATTAAATTTGATGTGATATAATGAGTTTAGTAGAATATAAAGTGAGTTGATGCAATGAAAAACAAATACAAAAAATTAGATTATATTTTAGGAGCACTCTATTCTATTATTTTAATTTTGATTTTTATATATTATTTTTTATAGGGTATTTTTGAAAATCAATTGATAATTGGATTTTCATCTATTCTTTTTATTATTTGTTATAATATTATCCCTTTCTTTCTAATTTTTTTGCCCACAATAATAGAAAGAGTGTTTAACAAGAACTTTATAACTTCTATAATATTAAGTTCTTTTGTTACAATATTATATTTAGTTTTAATTATACCAACTATGCAGTTATGTATAAAAAGTCATTTTAGCACTTTCACAACAAAAAAATGGACAAATATGATTCAGTCTTATAGGTATTTGATGATTGATGATTTACAAGAAAAATATAATTTTGTTGGTATGGGTAAAGAAGAGGTATTTACTATATTAGGTGAAGAAGATGTTAATACAGACTTAGTAATTGAATACTATTTAGGTAATGTTGATAATAGGGTAATTACATATAATATATATTTGGATAAAAATGAAGTAGTTATCAAAACTGAAGTAAATTCATTTGTTTATGAATAATCTTTAATCTTAGTTTAAGTGAGTAACATTTATTAAATAAAAATAAGAAAACAAAAGAATTATATGAAAGTATGATAGAAAATTACATATTTGAAAGAGAGGAATATATGCATGAAAGAAATTAATTCATATATTAATTTGATAGATTCATCTAATATATTAAAAGTTCCGTTGACTATAAAAATAAATAATGATGATGAAATAGAACAAAAAATAGAAATATCTATTATTTATAATAAAATAAAATATGTTGGTGTAGGTACTGATTATCTATGGGCAGATGCTTTTGCCAATTTACAGACTAATTTACCAAAAGGAATTGTTATAGCTTGTTGTATGACTTGTAAGCATGGTAATATGTGTCCCTTTGGGAATGAACCTGGAGAATTGTTTTGTACTAAAAATATAAATATAAATGATAAAAATGATTTAATGAATTTATTTGATAATGAGGATTTTTATAATCACAATAGTGTTTCATCTGAATTCTATTGCGATAAATATACTCATCAAAATATGGAGTGTTATACATATAATGATTACCTATTAGAATTACATAAATAAATTGTTAAGGAGTAAGTTTATGAAAAATAAAGATGGTATTGGAATAACTATGTTAATAATGTCAATAATTTTATTTATTTTGAATTTTTTGTTGGGGTGGTATAGCGATAAAATTTATAATTCAATATTTTTTGTTCCTATTATTTTAGATGGCTTTATAATTTTATTGAATATAATATTTATATTATATGCTTTAATATCTAGAAGAATAAATAAATCTAAGTTAATTTTAATTGCAATTATAATTGGAATTGTTTCTACAATATTTAGATTTATATTTCCATTTAGAAATATAAGAACAGTATTAGAATTATATGTTTATGAGGATGAAAGATTAAAAATAGTAGAAATGGTAAAAAATAAGGAAATAGAAACCGATGAAAATGGTAATGTAGATTTACCTAAGAATTTAAGAAAACTTTCATCAGATGGAGTAATAACTATATTTCAGAATGATGAAAATGGACAAGTTATATGTTTTTGGATTTTTAGAGGAATGTTAAGTGGTTCACATCAATTAATGTATTCTTCAGGTGGAGAAAATTTAATAAAAGAAAATGAAACAGGACATCCAATAATAAATATTAAAAAATTAAAAGATAATTGGTATTATGTAGATACTGATTATTAAGTAATATTGAAAGTGGGTAAAAAATGAATAATATTATAATAGAGAAAATTTGGAATGATAGTGATATAACTAATAATGGTTTGTTTCAAATTAAATTAACTTGTATTAACGAATACATAAATATAAATGAAAATTTTTATTTGGATAAATCTATTTCAAAAAAAATATCTGATGAAATAGAGAAATATATAAAAACAAATAAAGAAATGTATTATGAAGTTAATTTAAAAAAAGGATGTGCAGAAGTCTTTTCAATAAAAATATTTCCTTATAATTTAACTGGGCATATCTTAATTTGAAATGAAAATGGAAATTAATGATAATAGTGAGAAATTGCATCATGCTACTTTTTATATAAAAACAGAAATTGGGTTGTTAGAAAACTTTGGGAAAAAAATCAAAGATATTAGTAATTTAGATGTAGGTGAATCTATTGAACTTTGTAATAATTAATTAAAAATAAAAAACAAGTTTTGATAAACTTGCTTTTTTAGTTAACAGTCAAATTTTTATTACTTTATAAGAATGATTTTATCAAAACTTTTGGTCTTATTTTAGTCTTAGATTCCCATTTTGGACTTGTTTTGGACTTGTTTTTATAAAATACAAACAAACTTTTTTTGAAAAAATATTAATAAAATATCCTTTGTAAACCTTTGAAAAATAAGTAAATAATAGAAAAACCCTTGTAAAACAAGGGCCTGTCGAATTCTATTGGTAGCGACGGGGAGATTCGAACTCTCGACACCATGGGTATGAACCATGTGCTCTAGCCAACTGAGCTACATCGCCATAAGACAATACTAATTATAGCAAACTTATTTTATTTTTGCAATACTTTTTTGTTAATTTTTGATATAATATATTTGAATTCATTTTATATTATATAAAAGAATTATAATTTTATGCAGTGGTGATGTATATGTTGAAGATAAAAAATGATTTTGATTTAAAATCTACTATTACTTGTGGTCAAATATTTAGGTTTATTTTAGAAGAAGATGGAAGTTATACAGTTATAATAAAAGATAGAGTAATAAACTTGAAAGAAGATAATGATTATATAATAGTGGAATCTAATAAAGAAGATAATTTAAAAGAAATAATATATGATTATTTTGATCTTGATAGAAATTATGAAATCATTGAAAAAAATATATTAAAGTGTGATAAAAAATTAGAATCTGCTTTAATATTTAGTAGAGGATTAAAAATGATACATCAAGATCCTTTTGAAACAATAATTGCCTATATAATATCTCAAAATAATAGAGTTCCTTCTATAGCTAACGCATTAAACTTAATATCTTTGAATTATGGTGAAAAAGTAATTTTTAAAGATAAAGAATATTATTTATTCCCAAGTGTAGATAAATTAAAAACTCTTAGTACTTTAGATTTTAGAAATTGCAAAGTAGGTTTTAGAGATAAATATTTATATGAAATAATGAGAAGCATTGAAAATAATTTACTAGATATAGAAAGTATTTATAACATGAATAGTGAAGATTCATTAAAATATTTAATAGGTTTTAAAGGTATAGGTAATAAGGTTGCTTCTTGTATATTACTATTTGCTTATCAAAAGTTTGATGTATATCCTATAGATACTTGGGTTAAAAAGTTTATGAAAGAAGATTACAATATAGAAGGGGAACAAAATATAAAAAAATTTACATATGATACATATAAAGAATATAGTGGACTTGCTATACAATATATGTTTAATTATAAAAGAAATAAAAAATAAAGCTTAAAATAACTTTCGCTTTATTTTTTTTACATCTTTTTTGCATTTTATTTTATCTATTATTAAATCTTCATTATATTGTTTCTTTAAATTAAAAGTATTAAATATAATATTATTTATTTCATCATCTCTAAAATATAGTTTATTTGGATTATTTTTAAATAGATCATAAAGGTAAGGGCAATATGTTCTTGTTAAACAAGAAAGAGTAAACAAGTTTAATAGATAGTTATCAAAATTTTCATCAAAATGTTGAACTTTTTCTCTATATTTTTGCAAGTATATATTTTCAACATCTACATATAAATCATCAATGGCAAAGTTATCTATATCTATTAACTTTATTTCACCATATTCATCTATCATAAAGTTTTGATGAAAGTCAGCTACCACTATTCCTAATTTATGAAGTCTTTTTAATTTAGTAGATAAATCCTTTAAAACTTGTATACATTCCATTCTAGAATAATCAAGTAAATTAAACATCTTACCATTAACTTTAGGCATAATGTATCCAATAGTTTCACCTTGATTTTTTAATATAACTTCTGGTTGAACAACAAAATCATATTTTTTTAATCTATCTTTTATTAAATTGATTTTTATAAGTTTATTAGGAAGTTTTTTGCTTTTTTGAATATTTTAACAATTTTCTTTTTTTCATCTATATTTAATATATAAGTATTAGACTCATTACCTTCAGAAAATTTTCTTTTAGTTATTTTTTCTAATTTTTCATTAGAAAGATTTATACTTTTTAACACATTATCCCATCCTTAACAGGATAGTATTATATACTATTTTTTTAATTAAATCAAATTATTTACAAATACTAAAAAGTTTGTTATAATAAGTTCGTAATTTAAAAAGCGAAGAAAAAGAAGAGTATAATAATGATTTTTAAAGAGAGTTAGTGGTAGGTGTGAACTAATAAATGAATTATTTGAAGAAACTTTGGAGCTTACATAGTACGGTAACAACGTTATAGTTTAAAGGTGTAGAAATACATAAATTAAGGTGGTACCACGAATAGATTCGTCCTTATATATAGGATGGGTCTATTTTTTATTAGAAAGGTGATTTTATGACAAACAAAGATTTAGCTAACGTAATATTTCCTAATATTACAAAGACAGTGAGTGATTATGAAAAAGAATATCCAAAAAGAGATTTAGGTGAAGGAGCATGTGTAACTAGATTCGCACCATCTCCAACTGGATTTATGCATTTAGGCGGACTTTTTCAAGCAATTATAAATTATGTAATTGCTAGAGAATCAAAAGGAGTATTTTTCTTAAGAAATGAAGATACAGATAAAGCAAGAGAAATAGAAGGTGCAGTAGAACTTATAATGCAAACTTTAAATAATTATGGACTTACTCCTGATGAATATGAATTTAATGGGGAAATAGTAGGTAATTATGGTCCTTATATTCAAAGTGAAAGAAAAGAAATATATCATGCTTTTATTAAACATTTAATTGAAATAGGTAGAGCATACCCTTGCTTTTGTACAACAGAAGAATTAGGAGAAATGAGAGAAAATCAAGAAACTATGAAAATTAGAACAGGATACCATGGTAGATTTGCTAGATGCTCAAGACTTACTCCAGAAGAAGCTATAGAAAAAATAAATAATGGAGAAAAATTTGTTATTAGATTTAGAAGTAATGGTAACTTTGATAATAAGTTTGAATTTGATGATTTAAGACAAGGTAAACTATTCTTAAATGAAAATGATATAGATGAAGTTATTATGAAAAGTGAAAATATGCTTCCAACATACCATTTCGCACATGTAGTAGACGATCACTTGATGCATACAACACATGTAGTTAGAGGAGAAGAATGGTTACCAAGTGCTCCTAAGCATATTCAAATGTTTGCTGCTTTTGGATTTGAAGCACCTAAATATATTCATACACCACTCATCATGAAAAAAGAAGGGGAATCTTTAAGAAAAATAAGTAAAAGAAAAGACCCTGAAGCAAGTATGAGTTATTATGATGAAATGGGATATCCAACTATTGCAGTTATTGAATCATTAATGACAATAATTAATTCTAATTATGAAGAATGGCACACAGCTAATCCAGATAAAAAATTCACTGATTTTGAATTTAGCGCAGCTAAAATGTCAACTAGCGGAGCTTTATATGACTTAATGAAATTAGATGATATATCTAAAAACATAATATCTAAAATGACAAAAGATGAAGTATATGAAGAATCTTTGAAATGGGCAAGTGTTCATAGTGAATCATTAAAAGAATTGATAGAAAAAGATGTAGAATACTATAAAAATATTTTAAATATAGAAAGAGTTCAAGAAAAGCCTAGAAAAGACATTTCTAAATACTCTGATATAGAAAACTTAATATGGTATATGTATGATGATATATTCTATAATAAAGAAATGGAATATGAATGGAAAAATATAACTGATAAAGAAGAAATTAAAAATATTTTAGATACATATGTAAATAAATATATTAGTTTAGATAATAAAGAAACTTGGTTCAATAACATTAAACTCATGTGTGATGAATTAGGATATGCTTCTAATATGAAAGAATATAAGAAAAATCCTGAATTATTCAAAGGAAATGTAGCTGATGTATCAACAGTATTAAGAGTTGCTTTAACTAGTAAATCAATGACTCCAGATTTATTTGAAATAATGAGTTTAATGGGTATCGATAGAATTAAAGAAAGATATTCAAAAATAAATTAACAAAAAAATCAATATATGCTATAATAAGTATATATTGATTATGGCCCGTTGGTGAAGTGGTTTAACACATAGCCCTCTCAAGGCTACATACATGGGTCCGAATCCCATACGGGTCACCAATTAGTTTATAAACCCTTATTTTATAAGGGTTTTTGAGTGCCTAAATGCATTTTGGTCTTGTTTTTGGCCTTGTCTAAAAAAATTTGTAGGTAAATTCCTATATATATTGTTTTTTTATATTAATTAATTATTTTATAATTTTTGCAATTACTTTGAGAGTAAATTCACTGAAATATTGATTTTTTGAGTAAATTGTGTTATATTAAATATGTCAAGGAAACTTGCATATAATAAAAAAGGATACATTTGATTGGGCAAATCAAATGCACTCCCTTATTGGATTGCATCTGAAATCAACGGTTGTTGAAATCAGATGTTTTTATTATTTAAATAGTAAGGTGATTACTATAAAAAATAATAGTAGAATTATAATAAATTGAGATAATTCTCTTTTTGTCATAATTAACCACCACCTTTCTTTTTCAAGAAAGGGAAAGCACCTGATATATTTCAAATGTATCCAATAACATTATAGCAAACATATATTCATATATCAATAGTATATGTTAAACTTTTATAAAAATAAAACAATTAGAATCTAATTGTTTTTTTGGTCTTGTTTTGGTCTTGTTTGATGTAAATGTAAGAACTTTTTAAATGAATTAACATTAACAAAATTAAGCAAAGTATTAAAACAATTACCTTTATTTTAAAGGTAAATCTTGATTTGGGCATTTATTTTCAACAAATTATAAAAAATTGCCATTAAATCCCATACGGGTCACCAATTATTAAAGATGAGAGCTTAACGGCTCTTTTAACATAACGGCTCTTTTAATTTGACAAAATTACCAATATATAATAAAATAGTCGACATCAAAGGGGGCAAATTATGTATAAAGTAGAGGATAAAAAGATAATATTTGAAGACAATAAATTATTTTCAATGTTACCAAGTTTAGGATATGGTTCTCAAGGTGATGTATTTAAATTTAGATTAGATAAAGATTTTTATGCATTAAAAGTATTTAATGGATTAAATATAGAAGAATTAGAAAATTATGAACAAAAATTAAATATAAATATTGATTCTTATATATCTCCGATAAAATTATTATATGTTAAAGATAAGTTTAAAGGTTATTTGATGAAATATTGTAAAGGTAAGGATTTACAAAAAAAACCTAGATTAGATATATCAGTAAGTGAATTTGCTTCAAGTACAGTAAAATTATTCGAAGATACAAAGAAACTAACAGATTTAAAATATGTTATTTATGATACTTTTATTTCTAATGTTATGTATGATGAAGGTTTTAAAATGATAGATATAGATAATTATCCATATGAACTAAATAAAAGCATTGGTGAAATAGATGAGTTAAATAGACTTAGATTAAATAAGATGTTAGTTACAATATTTATAAATACTACTGGTTTGGCTTCTTTAGCTTACACTGACGTAGAATTCACTAAATTATTAGACAAATGTACATCAGGAAATATTGAATTTGAAGAATTATTTAATGAACTTTGTATGAAAGCATACAATGTTGCAGATACACAAATAGAAAAAGTGGAACATATTGGTAAAGTATTAAAAAATGTAAGAAAATAAACGAGTTTTGACTCGTTTTTTTGATAAATAATTTAAAAAAAATAGGTAATAATAAAAATAAAATAGAATTCAATTTGACATTGTCTTTTAGATTTGCTATAATCGACAATGTGCCTAAAAAATAGGACAGGAAAATTGTAGTATAGGAGAATTATTGTGAAAGACAGATTAAAGAGAATATTTATTTTCTCGAATGTGTTATTGCTTACTTTATTAAACTCAACCGGATTTCAAGTGGTAAATGCAATAACGATACTTGATAAGAACATTGAAATCGAAATATACGAAATAAAAGAAGAAAAAGAAGTTGGAACAGTTGAAAATATAATTGACTTATATAAGACTGATCCTAATAATAAAGAATTTGAAAAATACAAACAAGAACAAGCAAAATTAAAAATGGAAAACTTTAGACTTGAAAAAGCTAAGCAAGAAAGAATTGCTTTTAAAACTAAAATAGTTAATTTTGCTAAGCAGTTTGTTGGTAATCCTTATGTAGCTGGTGGAACTAGTTTAACTAATGGTGCTGACTGTTCAGGATTTGTTCAAACTGTATATGCTGCATTTGGTATTAAATTACCTCGTACAACAGTTGAACAAATAAAGTCAGGGACAGAAGTTTCTATAGATGAAATAGAAGTAGGAGATATAGTATCTTATGGATACGATGAATTTGCCACACACTCAGCTATTTATATAGGTGATGGAAAAATAATTCATTCATCAACACCAGAAATGGGAATTAGAATAGATAATATGTACATTATTCCAATACTATCTATAAGAAGAGTTAGATAAATTGAAAAAAATTGTTGCAAAAGTCATATAATGTGTTATAATATATATGGCTTTTTTAATTAAACACATTCATGGATTTATATGTCTAGTGCCAAATTGGTGATGTATGAAGTTGATATGAATGGAAGATGTAACGAAAGGGAGGAATTAATATGACAGTTGTGTCTATGAACAATTTATTAGAAGCTGGTGTTCATTTTGGTCATCAAACTAAAAGATGGAATCCAAAAATGAAAGAATACATTTTTACTTCAAGAGATGAAATTTATATTATCGATTTACAAAAAACTGCAAAAAAAATAGAAGAAGCTTACACTGCTTTAGCTGAAATAGCTAAAAATGGTGGTAAAACTATTTTTGTAGGAACAAGAAAACAAGCTCAAGAAGCTACTAAAGAAGAAGCTATCAAAAGTGAATCTTACTATGTAACTGAAAGATGGTTAGGTGGAACACTTACAAACTTTAAAACTATTAGAAATAGAGTAAAAAGATTAGAACAAATCGAAAGAATGGAACAAGATGGGACATTCGATTTACTTCCAAAGAAAGAAGTTATTGGATTAAGAAAAGAATATGCTAAATTAGATAAATTATTATGTGGTATTCGTTCTATGGATAAATTACCACAAGCTATGTTTATCGTAGATCCTTCTAAAGAAGAAATAGCTATTCGTGAAGCTAAAAAATTAAATATACCTGTATTTGGTATAGTTGATACCAACTGTGATCCAGATATGGTAGATTATGTAATACCTGCTAACGACGATGCAATTCGTGCTGTTAAATTAATTATAGGTGTTATGAATAACGCAATACTTGAAGCTAATGGTGGAAAAATTACTGATTACGTAAGTGGAAAAACTGAAGAAAATGGAACAGACATTATGAAAAAAGCTGTTGAATCAGTTAAGAAAAAAGAAGATAGAAAAACTAATGATAGACAATTCGATAGAAAGAAAAAATCATTTGATAACAAAAAATCATCAAAAAGTTTTGAAAAAGAAGTAAAAGTAGAAGAAGCTAAAAAAGAAGAAAAAGTTGCTAAAGTAGAAGTTAAAACTGAAAAAACTGTTGAAAAAAAAGCCACAGTTAAAGAAGATTTAACTGGAAAAACAGTTGCTGAATTAAGAGAACTTGCTAAAGCAAAAGAAATTAAAGGTTATTCTACAATGAAAAAAGCTGAATTATTAGAAGCTTTAAATTAATGAACTAAAAAGATGATTGTATAATCATCTTTTATTAATAAATAAGGAGGAAAAAATATGATTACTGCTAGTATGGTAAAAGAATTAAGAGAAAAAACTGGTGCTGGAATGTTAGATTGTAAAAAAGCACTAGAAGCTAACAATGGAGATATTAATGCTTCAATCGATTGGTTAAGAGAAAAAGGTATTTCTAAAGCTGCTAAAAAAGCTGATAGAATTGCTGCAGAAGGTATTGCTGCTATTTTAACTAAAGGAAATAAAGCAGTTATTATTGAAGTTAATGCTGAAACAGATTTTGTTGCTAAAAATGAAAAATTCACAGGAATGGTTAGTGAAATACTTGAAACTATTATAAATAGTGATGTAACTACACTAGAAGAAGCTATGAAATTAGAAACTAGTGAAGGAACAGTTGAAGATTTAATAGTTGCCAGAACTGCTACTATTGGAGAAAAAATAAGTTTTAGAAGAGTAGAAGTTATAACTAAAAAAGATAGTGAATCATTTGGTGATTATATTCATATGGGTGGAAAAATTGCAGTTTTAACTGTTGTTGATAATGCTTCAAGTGAAGTAGCTAAAGATGTAGCTATGCATGCTGCTGCTATGAAACCTTTATATGTTAAATCAAGTGATGTTCCAACTGATGTTCTAGATAAAGAAAAAGAAATCATGAGAGAACAATTATTAAATGAAGGAAAACCTGCAGATAGAATAGATAATATTTTAGTAGGGAAAGTTAGAAAATATTACGAAGAAGTTTGTTTAGAAAATCAAATATTTGTAAAAGCTGAAAATAAAGAAACCGTATCTGATTATGTTAAAAATAATGGTGGTACAATTTCTGAAATGATTCGTTTTGAAGTTGGAGAGGGAATGGAAAAACGTGAAGAAAATTTTGCTGAAGAAGTAGCAAAACAAATGCAAAGCAAGTAGAAATACTTGTTTTTTTATTGTTTTATTTTAATATTTAAAATAGAAATACTATAAGTATTAATCTTTTATTTACATTTTTATGTAAATTAGATTTTGGTGAAGTAAAGTAAATGTTGGAAAATTTTAAGAGAAAATACAAGTTATATAATTAATTTGTATTTTTTTATATTCTTTTAGATAAAAAATAGTCTAATCTATAATTATCTTTTGAATTAAAATTATGATTGTCTACATGATATTCTATATTATATTTATTATTCGAATCTATTAGTTTGTTTGCTTGATTTCTAAATTTATTTATATATTTTTCTAAATTTAATTGTTTATATGTTGATATTCCAAATTTAAAATTTGAATAAATTTTTTCA
>CALVVM010000047.1 GCA_944363855.1 uncultured Bacilli bacterium | reverse complement strand
AGTTGAGTTCATCTTGACCCTTGCTTTTTAGATTTCATAAATTACAATTTTTATTCAAACAAAGTTCACCTTTGTTTGTTATCTACTAAATAATTAAAAATGTAACATTTCTAAAAAATCTTAACAGTTTTATGATTTTTAATTTTCAATAGTAAAAAAACTACTATTTAAAGTAGTTTATTTAACAATTCCTAAGAAGTATTTTTTCTTTCCTCTTCTTATTACTATAACCTTATTATCTATAGCAACACTGCTATTTATAACCATATTTTCATCAGTTACAACATTTCCATTTAAACTAATTGCATTGCTATTTAAAAACTCTCTTGCTTCTCTTCTAGAAGATACTATATTATTGTTTACTAACATGTCTATTAAAGTAATTTCTTCTGTTATTTCAAAGTTTGAAACTCCTTTAAAGCATAATTCTATTTCATCAGCATTTAAATCACTTACATTACCACTAAATAATACTTCGCTCATCTTTAGTGCTTTTTCATATTCTTCACTACCATGTAAGAAAGTAATAACCTCTTTAGCAAGTGTTTTTTGAGCAAGTCTTAAATGAGGTGCATTACTATGTTCTACCTCAATACCTTCTATTTCTTCTTTACTTAAGAAAGTTAATTTCTTTAAGTAATCTATAACGCAGGCATCATCACTGTTTATTAAATATTGATATAATTCATAACTAGATGTTTTATTTTTATCAAGCCATAAAGCATTTCCTTCAGTTTTTCCAAATTTAACTCCATTTGAATCTAATACTAAAGGCATTGTCATACCAAATAGTTCCACATCATTTTTCTTTCTAGCTAGTTCTATACCAGTTGTAATATTACCCCATTGATCAGATCCAGCAACTTGTAAAGTTACTCCTTTCGCTTCATTTAAATGTACAAAGTCTAATCCTTGTAATATTGTATAAGTAAATTCACAGAAAGTAATACCTGTTTCTAATCTTCTACTTATAATATCTTTATCTAACATATAATTAACATTAATATATTTACCATAATCTCTTAAAAAATCTATAGTATTTATTTCTTTAATCCAATCGTAGTTATTTACTACTTCAAATCCAAATATATCTTTGGCTTGTTTAGTTAAACCTTCTACATTTTTAAGTACTGCTTCTTTAGTTATCATTTGTCTTTCAGTACTTGGTTTAGGATCTCCAATAAGACCAGTTGCTCCACCAATTAATAAAATTGGCTTATGTCCATATTTAGCTAATCTAGTAGCTATTAAAAATGATGAGAAATGCCCAATATGCATACTATCAGCAGTTGGATCTGTTCCTATATAAAAAGTTAATTTTTCTTCGTTTAATTTTTTTTCTAATTCAGGACTACTTATATCTTTTATAAGTCCTCTCCATTTTAAATCTTCAAATAAAGTCATTATTTTTCCTCCTTACAGTGACAATTATCACCACAATTGCAATCATCTTCGTGACAATGACATTCATCACATTCACATTCCATTAATTTAACCCCACTACTTGTACCTAATCTAGTAGCTCCTGCATTTATCATATCTTCTGCAGTTTTAATATCTCTAATACCTCCACTAGCTTTTATTTCAAGCACTTCGTTTTTATGTTCATTTATTAACTCTACATCCTCAACTCTTGCTCCATATTCACTAAAACCTGTACTAGTTTTAATAAAGTTAACAAAAGTTTCATTACATATTTCAGTCATTTTAACTATTTCTTCTTTAGTAAGTAAACAAGTCTCAATTATTACTTTTAATACTTTACCATCTATAGCATCTCTAATTTCTTCTATTTCTTCTTTTATATAATCATAATCTTTATTTTTTAAAGCAGCAATATTTATAACCATATCTATTTCAGTTGCACCTTTTTCAACTGCATCAATTGCTTCATATACTTTAGTTTCTTTTGTACTCATCCCACTTGGAAAACCAATAACTGTACAAACCTCTACATTAGAACTTTCAAGTAAATTAGAAGCAAGTCTTACATAATATGGATATACGCAAACTGAAGCAAATCTATATTTAATAGCTTCATTACAAAGTTTTTCTATATCTTTTAAAGTACTAGTATTTTTTAAATTAGTATGATCTATATATTTATTTAATTCCATTATAACATCTCCTTTAAATCTTCAATTTTTCTTATTTGTCTATATCTTAAATCTCTTTTTACATTCTTTTTAGTAATTAATATTGCTTGCATACCAAGTTTTAGTGCGGGCAATATATCATTATTTAGACTATCACCAATCATAACACATTCTTTCTTTTTATCTACTATATCAAATGCTTTTAATGATGGTTTTAGTTCTCTTTCATCGCCACCAGATACTTTAGTAAAATACTTTAATATTCCAGCATTTTCTAATCTTTTCTTTTGCGTATAAGTAAACCAATTGGAAAGAACAATAAGTTCATATTTACTGCTTAAATATTCCAATGTTTCTATTTCACTTTCAGTAAATTTCCTATAACACTTTGTTTGTTCTTCTAATAACATATCTACAAATTCTAAAGGTAAATTTATATTACATTTCTTATTTAAAAATTCACAAAACTTATCATTTTCATACATTGTATATTCTTTTTCATAAGTAGCAAGTACATCATCTATTTCTTTTATTTTCTCTTTACTATATCCTAAATTTAATTTATTTATTACATTAGTAATTGCGAATATATATTCATCTTCCCAATCCATGAGTGTAAAATCTAAATCAAATATTACAGTCTTTATCATAATGCCTCCAAGAATATAAAAAAGTATTATATGTATAGGGGCCTAATATAGACGGTACCACCCTACTTCATAATACTTTATGATCTCTTAACTCTAACGGATTAACCCGATTTGAAAGGTAATTCATTATTTTAACTTGTTTAGTTTTCATCAGCCACTAAATTTCTTATTACTATTAAAATAACTACTATTTCTGTTTCAATTAATAAGATTATAACATATATTTAATAAAATATCTATAAGTTTATAAAATTATTTAACTAATTGCTTTATTTTAGTTCCTTTTTTATCTGTAGCTTCTAAAGTTTTTAATGCATCAATTAAATTATTTTCTAAAATATAATACATAACTTCTAGTGGTATAACGTTTTCTGGGTGCGCGAATAAATATCCTTTTTGTAATGTTTTTAATTCTTCTTCAGTTAAAAATAATTTATCGTTAAATATATTTATCATTTCTAAAGTTGGTTTTCTATTGCCATTTTCTAAATCACTTATATAAACTGCGCTGTAACCTACTACTTTAGCAAATCCTCTAACAGATAATTTTCTATCATTTCTTATAGTTCTTAATGAATTACCAAACATTAATCGTGCTTCTATTTCTTTCATATATTTCCCCCTTTTTCATGGCGGGTTATATATTAACACAATTATTAGATAATTGCAACAAAAAAAAGAAACTATTCAGCAGTTTCATTTTTAACTATTTCTTTACCTTTGTAAGATCCGCAAGCTAAGCATACTCTATGTGGTCTAACTTCAGCACCACATTTTGGGCATTTTACTGTTGCGTTTTCACTAATTTTATAATGTGTTCTTCTTTTTCTACCTCTAGTATTACTAACTTTTCTAAATGGTACAGCCATTTATTTCACCTCACTATCATCTAATAAATCCATAAGCCCACTAAGCGGACTTGTTTTTTCCTCTTCGTCGGTTACGAACTTCCAGCCATCCCCTGACATATTCATATCTTTGTCTTTAGCTTCTTCGCTCACAACACGCATTGGAATTTCCATTAATATATTTTCCCATATTATTGGCAAAATATCAATAGTATTTTGGAAATTTCTTTCATTTTCTTCCATATTTTCCATTAATTCATCAATTTCTCCGCTAATTGTTATTAAAAATGGATAATCTACAGGTTTAAGTGTTATAGCACATGGTAATACCATCACACCTTCTACATCTACGTTTAATTCAATATTTCCTAAACTATTTTTAAATAGTTCACCTGTTATTTTAACATCTTCTAATTTTAATAAATCTGTTCCCATTAATTCATCTTGAGTAAATGTATAATTTTCATCTATTGAAACAAACTTATCAATATTATTATTTAATCTTATAATTTCAAATTGCACGCCATCACCTGTTTCTTTTGACTTAATCATTATACCAAAAATATGAAAAAAATCAACCTTTATTTATCAATTGCAATTTTTTTCTTACTTCTTTGTTATATGGTTTGTGTAAATTAGAAAGTAAATCTATACAATATCCTCTAAAATATTTATCTTTTCCTTCTACCCAATCATTTGTCTCATAATAACCATCTGCTATATGAAATTCAAAATCAATTTCTAATTTTTTCTTACACTTATTAAATATTTCAATTACTTCTTCATTTGTTATTGTATCTCTATAAACAGTAAAACCTATTAAATCACCAAGCATAAATGGTTCCTGCTTATATCCAAAAACATTTAATCTAGGCTCTCCAAGTTTTGTAAATTCATCTTCAAAAACTAAAATCTTCTTATTTTCTTTTAATTCTTTTTGCTGAATTATTTTATACATCATCAGAGCCAATTCAAATATTTTATATTGTGATTCTAATCTTTCATTATTTCCATTATATGTCATTTTTTTAGAGCCTACTATATCAAATGTAAAAACATGATATTTACCACTATCTTGACATTTTAAAAATAAATCATTGTATTCGTGTGTTGACATATCATCACCTCTTTCATTATATATTATATAAAATTAAATATCAAATAACAATTTGTATTTTTTTAAAATTATGATATATTATTGATGGTGATTTTTATGAATATTGGTATTATTTGTGAATATAATCCGTTCCACTATGGACATCTACACCATTTAAATGAAATTAAAAAGATGTACCCTAATAGTAATATTATACTTGTTTTAAGTGGATGGATTACTGAAAGAGGAGATTTAAGTTTAATAGATAAATTCAAAAAAACTGATATTGCTTTAAATTATGGAGTTGATTTAGTAGTTGAACTTCCTTTCAAGTATATTCAAAGTGCGGATTATTTTGCTATGGGAGCAGTTAAAATATTAAATGAATTAAAATGTGATACTATTGTATTTGGTAGTGAATCTAATAATGTTGATGAATTAATTTCTTTAGCGCATATTCAACTTAATAATAGGAAATATGATTCATTAGTTAAAAAATACTTAGAAGAAGGAATTAATTACCCTACTGCTATGTCTAAAGCACTTAAAACTATATCAGGTAAAACTGTAGATACTCCAAATGATATATTAGGTTTATGTTATGTAAAGGAAATACTAAAAAATAATTATAATATTAAACCTGTAACTATTAAACGAAATAGCAATTTTAATTCTAAAACTATTGAAGGTAAAATTACAAGTGCATCTAGTATTAGAGAACTTATAAAAAATAATAAAAGATTTAAAAAATATGTACCAAGTTATTCATATAAATATTTAAAGAATTGTATTTTTGTTGATGATTATTTTGATTATTTAAAATATAAAATTATAAGTACTAATGATTTAACTATATATCAAGGAATTGATGAAAATATAGAAAATAGAATTAGAAAGTTTATAAATAGTTCTAATAGTTTAGAAGAATTATTAAGTAAAATTAAAACAAAAAGATATACTTACAATAGATTAAAAAGAATACTTACATTTATACTATTTTCTATTACTAAAGAAGATTGTAGCAATTTAGAATTAGGACATATAAGAATACTTGGATTTAATAAAAAAGGAAAAGAATTATTAAATAAAATAAAAAAAGATATAAATATACCTATTCTAACTAACTATGAAGATAAATATTTAAATAAAGATTTAAATATAAATACTATTATTTCTTTAAATAAAAACATTAAAGAGAAAATTAATTTTATAGAGAAAGAATATAAAGAGAAGCCTATTATTAAATAGACTTCTCTTTTTTCTTAGATATATTATTTTCTATAGCATAATTAGATACTGCTTTAAAGTTATCATCATATGGATATACTCTTTGGCCAAATTTAAGCCACATAGTTTCCCAAGATTCACCACTATCAAGTAATTCTTTTACTATAGGATGATTCATAACCTTATTACCCTTTTGATCGTTTAAATCAACACAGTTTTCTTCACCATATAATTTACATTGTAAATCAGCTTCAAGTTTATCACATTGATATGCAAACTTAGCTTCTTTAGTTTTACCTTCATCGAACTCAAAGAATAATTTTCCTATTTCTTTTCCATCAAGTAATCCTCTAAGTATATTAGAAACAGCTTCATGTTCTATTTTTTCTTTTTCTTCTTTAGATATTTGAAACATAGTTAAATCCCCTATTGCAGTTTCACCTAATTCATGAATAGCTAACATAAGTATTACTTTCATTATATCTATATCATATTTGTATTCTGATTTCATAGCAAGCGCTAACATTTGAACTCCATAAATATGTTCTGCTACACTTTCTAATCTATCTCTTTTTACATTCCAAGATTTCCATCCTGTTCTAATAATATTTTTTAATTTATTACATATAACATAATAATTAACTACTTGTTTTGGTTTTTTACTATTTAAATATATTTTTTCATAACTTGATGCTTTCTTTTCTCTTTCTTCTCTTCTATCTTCATAAACACTTCCAAGTTCTTCAAATAGTTCTAAAGCATGTACATATTCATGTATATTAACTAACAAATTTTTTTCTGTTATTATTTCTGGAACTAAAAGTCTAATATCTTTTAATATATTATCTTCTACTATAGGAAAACATCCAAACCATGATAAATCTGCATCATAAGGAAACACTTTAATCTTACCTTCCATAAATTTAAAAAATTCTTCTTTGTATAATTTTTGTTCTTTTAAAAAGTTTAATAATTTTTCCATAAAACCACCTATATTTGATATTATAACACACATTCTTTTCTTTGTAACAAAAAATAAGAAATATTTTATTTCTTATTCTTACTATTATAACAAAGCATTATGTTTTTTAAAAACATAGCCACAGTCATAGGTCCTACTCCACCTTTAGGAGGCGTGATTAGCGATGCTTTTTTAGATACTTTATCAAAATCTACATCTGTAAATGTTTCTCCTTCAATTATTGTATATCCTGCATCTACAACTATAGCTCCATCTTTAATCATATCTGCTGTAATTATCTTTTTGATACCACATGCTGATATAACTATATCTGCTCCTAGTGTATGTTTTTTTAAATTTTCAGTTTTAGTATGACAAACAGTAACAGTAGCGCCTTCATTTAATAATACAGTTATTAAAGGTCTACCAACTAATTTACCCTTACCTACTATTACAACATCTTTACCATCTAAATCTACTTCATATGCTTTTAATAGTTCTACTATACCTAAAGCTGTACAAGGTGTTATAGATTTTCTACCACTTATTAGTCTTCCTATATTTATATCAGTAAGACCATCTATATCTTTACTATTTATAACAGTATTAAGAAGTCTTTTCTCATTATATCTTTCAGGTATAGGTAAATTTATCATAATACCATTTACATAATCATCATTATTTAATTCTTTTATCTTATTTATTATTGTAAGTTCTGGTGTATCTTCATCAAATTGGTGATATCTAAAATAAATACCTGCCCTATTACACGCATCTTCTTTAGCTTTAATAAACTTTTCTCTAATAGGATCATTTCCTATATTTATGATTGCAACAGATGGCCTTATAATACACCCTTTGGCAAACCCTTTAACTTCTTCTTCTATTTTAGAACACAAATCTTTACTAGTCATTAAAATACTCATAAAATCATCTCCATTAAACTACTACTTCTTACAATACAATTATAACAAAATCATAACTTAGCTTGTCAATAGTATGAGTAACAATAATGAATACTTTACATTTTGGGTGTAAAGAAAAAGAATAAATAATTATTCTTTAATTTTAACGCCTAATAATCCTATTAAATCCATTGTTTGTTCTAAACTTATAATAGCATCTTTTATACAATTTAAATCTATGTTTATCTCTTCTATATTACAACTAGATAAATCCATATTTTTTAATTTGGTATTTATAAAATCACTATTACTAAAATTAACTCTATCTAATATTAGATTTTTTAATTCATTATTATTTATACTTGAAGATTTAAAATTACTATCACTTATTTTACTATTATTTATTTTAACACATGTTAAATTAGCCATACTACACATAGAATCTTCTATAATTATATTATCTAAAGTTGTATCAATAAAGTTTATCCCAAATAACTTACAATTCTTAAAACTAACTCTAAATATATGAGTATCTATAAAACTTAAATTAGACAAATCACAGTTTATAAACTCTACATTTTCTAAAGTTCCAAACTTAATATTTACTTCATCAAAAATTATTCCATCAAACTTACATCTTTTAATTTCAACATTTTTATCTAATTCAATACTTTCATTATTAAATATATAATCCTTTAATATTTCTTTTTTATTTACATCACTATACTTTACACTTTTTAGATTATCTAATATAAGTTCATTTATCTTAAACATGTCAATTCCTTATAACAAATATCAAATATATTTATAAATTCTTCTATTTCTTCTTTAGTTGTTAAATAACTTAAACTAATTCTAATACTAGAACTAGCTCTATCAATATCTTTAGTTAATTCTAAAACTGCTTTAGATTTAGCATTTGTATTAGAACAAGCGCTCTGAGTAGATATATATACTCCTTTACTTTCTAAAGCATGAAGCATAGTTTCTGGTTTAACACCTAATACACTTATATTTAAAATATGAGGTATAGAATAATCATTACTATTTATTTTAACTTTATCATATTCTTTTAATTTATTTTTAATATAAGTATTTAATCCTTTAACATATTCTTCTTTTTCTTTTAAGTTTTCTAAAGATAATCTTAAAGCTTTACTTATAGATACTATTAAAGGTAGACAAGGTGTCCCACTTCTATAATTAGTAGTACTTTTACCACCATGTATTAAAGGTTCTAATTCTATTTTTTCTTTCTTTATTAAAACACCTATTCCCTTTATGCCATAAAACTTATGAGCAGAAAAACTAACTAAATCTATATTGCTTAAATCAACATCTATTTTACCTATAGCCTGAGTCATATCTGCGTGTAAAAAACATTTTGGATAACTTTTAACTATTTTAGCTATTTCATCTATATTTTGTAATATACCTATTTCACTATTAACTAAACATATACTTACAAGTATTGTTTCATCAGTCATTAACTCTTTTAAATTATCTAAATCTACTAATCCATTAGAATCTATTTTTACATAATCTATCTTATATCCATTTTCTTTTAAATAATCTATAGGCCCATATATGGAAGAGTGTTCTAAAGGAGTTGTTATTACATGTTTACCCCTATTTTTATATTTATCACATATTCCTTTTATAGCTAAATTATTTGATTCACTAGCGCCACTTGTATATATTATTTCACTTTCTTTTACACCTAATAAATTAGCAATCTGATTAGTTGCCTTATCAATCATATTTTTAGATTTAACACCCAATTCGTGTAATGAATTAGGATTACCTATAAACTCTTTAGAACATTTAACAAATGTATCTAAAACACTGTCGTTAGTTGGGGTTGTCGCACTATAATCTAAATATATCATAAAGTTCACCTTCATTCCATAAAAATTATAACACACTAACTAAAAAAATAAAACAAAAAAGAGGTTAACCTCTCTTTTCTAATATAAACAAGATCCTATTATAATAGCTAATAATATGTAAAGAACTATTACTATTAAGAAGCCATTATTGTTTCTGCATCCTGTATTTTGAACAGTGTTATTGTTTTCACAACAAGAATTATTATTCACTCTTGTCACCTCCTAAATCCAAGCTCCAAGTATAATTATTAAAAGAATGAATAAAACTAAAACGATAGCTGCTCCAGATACACCAGAATTACAACACATATAAATCTTTCCTCCTTTTTTATCTTTTCACAGTATTTTATGAAATTTTTTTGAAATTGTGAGTAATTGTGTTGAAATTTCGTATTATATTTGTTAAAATATTAAATGTATGATGATTGTACATCGTATTTATTATAAGAAAGGAGAGGCTCGAAATGCCAAAAAACACAACAAAAAAGGATACTAAGGGTACAAAATCTACAGCTTCTAAAAAAGTTGAGACTAAAAAAACTCCAGTAAAAAAAGTTGAAACAAAAAAAGCAGAAGTTAAAAAAGCACCTGCTAAAAAAGTTGAAGCTAAAGTTACTGAAAAAAAAGTTGAAGTTAAAGAAGTTGTAAAAACAAAGAAAGGAAAAAAAGAATCAAAAGTAAAAGTTCTAATAGCTAAACTTATGGATAATACTCCATTCGTAGTTGCTGCTTGTGTAGTAGTATTATTATTAGCTGCTTTAATCTTAGTTCTTTGCTTAAAGAGAGTTCCTAAAACTTCTAATGGTGATGAAATACTTGCTACTGTTAATGGTAAAACTATAACAGCTAATGAGTTATACGAAGCACTAAAAGAAAAAAATGGAACTGAAGAATTAGTTAGTATAATTGATTCTTATATCGCTGATAAAGAAGTTGAAATAACTGACGAACACAAAGAATATGTTAAAGAAGTAGTTGATTACTATAAAGAATATGCTGAATACTATGGTGTAGATTTAGCTACATTCTTAGCTAACTATGTAGGATTAACTGGAATTACTACAGAAGATGAATTCAGTGAATATGTATTAGAAGATTATAAAAAAACTGTAGCAATTACAAATTACATTGGAGAAAAAGCTAGTGAAGAAGATTTAAAAGAATATTATAAAGAAAACTATTCTGATAAATTAACTGTTAAACATATCTTAATCGAAGTTGATTCTGAAGCTGAAGACAAAGAAAAAGCAGATGAAGAAGCTTATGAAAAAGCTAAAGATTTAATTGAAGAATTAAATGATACAAGTTCTAAAAAATTAGATAGCAAGTTTGAAGAATTAGCTGAAGACAATTCAGATGATACTGCTACTTATTCAAATGGTGGTTTAATTGAAGACTTCTCTAAAAAAGATGTTTTAGAAGAATTCTGGGATGCTGCATATGAACTTGAAGATGGAGAATATACAAGTAAACCAGTTAAAACTTCATATGGATATCATATAATCTTAAAAGTAAGTTCTACTCCTGTAGAAGAATACAAAGATGTTAAAGATGATGTTAAGACAGCTTATGCTGAAAGTTTATTAAATGAAGATTCAACTCTATTTGCTGCTAAATGGGATGAATTAAGAAAAGAATATAAATTATCAATTAAAGATGATATAATCAAAAAAGCATACAAAAAAACTGTAGAAGAAGCTACTAAAGTAGAAGAAACAAAAACAGAAGAATAATCATTCTTCTGTTTCAGACTGTTGACAAAAGAAATTTTGTAAATAGTCTTTTTATTTTTAAAAAAATGATATATAATTAATATGCGAGATGAAGACTTATTCTAACCAAATAGTCATTGCTGAATCTCGCTTTTTT
>CALVVM010000046.1 GCA_944363855.1 uncultured Bacilli bacterium | reverse complement strand
TCACTATCTCAACTTCACACCAGAAATTCTTGCTTTTTTTCAAAACTTCACACTAGAAATTCTTGCTTTTTTATTTTTCGCATCTATTTTTATAGAATTTTACTTCACACCAGAAATCCTAGACCCAAAAATTAGACTACCTAACTTTATGATAATCTAATCTTAATTTATCAGCTACTGTTACTATAAACTCGGAATTAGTTGGTTTAGCTCTATCTATATCTACACTATTACCAAATATTTCTTCCATTAAATCCCAGTTACCCCTATTCCAACTAACTTCTATTGCATGACGAATAGCTCTTTCTACTCTTGATACTGTAGTATCAAATTTATTAGCAAGTTCAGGATATAATTCTTTAGTTATTCCGCCTATCATTTCAGGATTGTCAAATATTAAACCCACACCATCTCTTATATATTGATATCCTTTGATATGGCTTGGAATACCTAGTTCGTGCAAAATCTTAGTTATGCTTATTTGAAGGTTGTTGTAGTGTAAATCTATATTTTTACCTTCTTTTTTCTTATTACAACAATCTAGTATTCTTTTCTCTAAATCGTCAAAGTCAAAAGGTTTTAATATATAATAATTTACTCCATAATCTGATACTTCTCTAATTACTTCTTGTGTATTATAACTAGTAGCAACTATGACTTTTTTATTTATATTTCTTTTCTTCATTTCATCAAGAACATATAATCCATCTTTTTTAGGCATTATTAAATCTAGTACTATTACATCATATATTTCATTTTCTATTGATTTAATACCTTCTAATCCGTCATTAGCTTGCGCTATAATTTCTATTAATTTACTACTCTTAAAATACTCTTTTACTGCTTCTATTAACTGCACATTGTCGTCTATCATAAGAACCTTTATTTTGTTCATAATCATCTTCCTTTTCTATAATAATTATACAACATACATCATAAAGCTCCTAGAGTTTATTTTAGCTAGTTTTGTCTATATTTGTCGAATATTGTCGAAATATGTCTAAGATATTTTTTCTATTATTTCTATGAATTTAATTGGATCGATACTAGCAGATCCTATTAAGTACCCATCTAACTCTTTTATATCTTTTATACTTTCAATACTTTTTTCATTTATACTACCACCATATATAACTTTAATATTTGTCTTATATAAATCTTTAACTAGTTGTTTTATATACTCTATCGTATAAATCAAATCTTTTTTATCTGGCATTTTATTTGTACCAATACTCCATACAGGTTCATAAGCAATTACTACATTAGATAAATCTTTTATATCAAATAATGAATCTCTTATTTGTCTTTTTAATACTATTTCTTTTCTAAGTAACTTAGATTCTTCTAATGTTTCTCCTATGCAAAGAATTACTTTTAATTTAGAATCTAAAGCAGTTTTTACTTTTTTATTTATTTCTAAATTGCTTTCATTTAATTTTATTCTTCTTTCACTATGTCCTACTATAGTATATTTAACACCTATACTAGCAAGTTGTCTAGCAGATACTTCTCCTGTATATCCACCATCTTCATAAGCACACACATTTTGGCTACCAACATTAAAATCATAGTTCAAAAAATAAGGAATGTAGAGAAAACTTGGACATATCACTACATTCTTACTTTTTATATTTTTTAAATGATTTAAATAGTTAGCTAGTTCACCGAACTTCATATTCATTTTTATATTTCCTACTATTAACTTATTTTCCATGAAAACCTCTTTTTATTGTATTTTTTAATCTATTAAAGAACGTTCTATCTTTTTTAGGTAGCTTACCTTTTAAAGCAGTTTTATATACGTGTAGTACTCTTTCAGCAAAATATTTAGATGAATATGCTTCTGAATTAATTCTTCCTTGTTTACCCATATTTATTCTTTTCTGTTGATCATTAATTAATTCAACCATTTTATTTACATATTCTTTTTTATTTTTAAATAAATATCCAGTAAGACCATCTACTACAGCATTTCTAAAACTTTCATCATCTAAAGCAACTACTGGAATAGATGCAGCCATTGCTTCTACTACAGTTAATCCTTGTGTTTCTGTATGAGAAGCAGTTACAAATATATCACTTAATGCATAATATATCGGAATATCTTCCCAAGGTACTTTTCCTGTAAAAATAACTCTGTTTTCTATTTTTTGTTTTTTAGCTAATTTCTTATATTCTTCTAAATCAGGGCCATCTCCTACTATAAGTAATTTAGCATTCTTATTTTTCTTAAGTAAATCAGAATGATTATTTATTAAGAAATCTATACTCTTTTCAGAAGCAACTCTTCCTACAAAAAGAATAACTAAATCATCACTAGTAATTCCTAATTCTGTTTTCTTATTATTTATTTTATTTAGGGCTATTTTTTCTTTATAAAATCTATCTATTTCAATTCCAGTAGGAATTATATGAACATTTCTTTCATATTTATATTTTTCTTTAAATAAGTCATAAGTTTTTCTTGTTGGAACAATTAATTCGTCTATTGTTGTATCACAGTAAAACTTAGTTAAATACTCTACTATTTTTTTACTAGGACCATCAAAATAACCTTTTGTTATATAGTGAATATAATCTTCATACATTGTATGATACGTATGAACTATAGGTATATCATATTGTTTAGCAAATATTCTAGCAAATGTACCTATAGCAAATTCACTTTGTGAATGTATTACATCTAAATCCCAACTTTTTATTTTTTGAATTGCTTTTATTGGATAAATACCTGTTAATCTAGAATCATATATTCCTGTTGGAATACCTGGTATTTTATATACCCTCTTTTTCTCATCATATTCATAGGTAAAAGACTCTAAATTAGCAGTTACAACATATACTTCATGCCCTAACTTTTCTAAAGCATTCTTAAGCATAACTTCACTTGTTACTAAGCCACTTATATATGGCTCCCAAGCTTCTGAAAATATTCCTATTCTCACTATTTCACCTTCTTAATATTTAAAGCAATAGCACCTACTATCATACCAAAATAGTATGTTATAAAACGCCATACAAGCATCATAGCAGATAATTTACTTCCTGTAATAAAATTACCAAAGAATTGTACAAATCCAAACTCAATACCACCTGTAGCACCTGGAATTGGTACAAATGATCCTATTATCATTATATATGCACATGTCACTATTGAAATTCCTGCAGTAAATGCATTAAAGTTACCCATTGAATATAAAATGAACAATGGAATTAAATAATGACTACATAAAGCAAGAAAATTATATAAAATATTTAATATAAATGTTTTTTTATCTTCTAAAAGAATATTAGCACATTTATTAAATCTATTTATATATTCATCCCACTCTTTTAATTTCTTTTCTTTATCTTTAACTATTTTTAATTTAGTTAAAACTTTTATCCCAAAACTAATAATAACTTTATTAGGTTTTTTAGAAAAAGCAACTATAAACATAATAATAATTACTAAAGCATTTATTATAAATCCTAAAGCAATTAAGTGCTGAAGTAGTTCAGCATTCTTAAATATATCAAATATTTGGTTACTTATTAGAGCAACTATTCCAAGAAATACTAAAGCTATTTGATATACTATAAAATTCTGTATAACTACACTTGTTGATGATGCATAATCTATACCTAATTGTTTTAAATGATATATTTGATAAGGTTGTCCCCCTGTTGCGAAAGGTGTTACTGCATTAAAAAATTGTGTTCTTAAAGTAAGCTGTACTGCAGATAAATACTTAAAATCTTTATTTATCTTTTTACAAAATGTATATATTGGATAACTTCTAAATAGCCAAAAAAATATTAATAATATAAATGCTACAAGTAAATACCAAATATTCATGGTAAAAATTTGTGTTACTGTTTCTAAAAAATTATCTTTTAATGAAAAATACAATACTAACAAAGTTATAATTATTAAAATTATAATATTTAATTTTTTATTTGACTTCTTTTTCATACTACTTATCATCTATTATATCTATTCCTGGTAAAACTTTACCTTCTAATAGTTCTAAAGATGCTCCTCCACCAGTTGAAATATGGGTGAATACTTCTTTATATCCAAAATTAATAGCTGCTGATGCTGTATCTCCACCACCTATTACAACTGTCATTTCTTTTTCACTTAAATATTTTAATATTTCTTTAGTGCCTTTTGAATACTTTTCTATTTCTGAATATCCTAAAGGCCCATTCCATACTACAGTTTTACATTCACTTAATTTTTCTTTAAATAATTCTATAGATTTGTCACCAATATCTAATCCAATATCATCATTATCAAAGTTATCATTATCTTTTAACATAACATCTTTATCAAACTCTTTTGATACTATAGAATCTACTGGTAATACAATTTTGTATCCATATTTTTCTAGCATATCTTTACAAAAATCTAATGAATCGCTATCTAGTAGTGAATTACCTATATTGTATCCTTGAGCTTTAAGGAATGTATAAGCCATTCCACCACCTATTATTATATAGTCACATTTATCTACTAGATTTTTTATTACACCTATTTTATCACTTACTTTAGCTCCACCTAATATAACAGCAAATGGTTTTTCCGGATTATTTGTAACTAAACTTAACTTGTCTAATTCTTCTTCTATTAAAAAACCTATACCGCTTTCTAAATTACTAGCAATACCTACGTTAGAAGCATGACTTCTATGAGAAGTACCAAATGCATCATTTATAAATATATCTCCTAAAGATGCCCAATACTTACCTAATTCTAAATCATTACCGGATTCTTTTTTACCACATAAGTCTTCAAATCTAGTATTTTCAATAAGTAATACTTCTCCATTTTTTAAATCTTTTATAGATTTCTCTAATTCACTACCTCTAGTATTATTTATAAATATAACTTCTTGATTTAATAATTCACTAAGTCTTTCAGATACTATTTTTAAAGATTTACTATTCTTATCACTTTCTTCTTTAACTCTACCTAAATGACTCATTAAAATTACTTTAGCACCATTATCTAGCGCATACTTAATAGTTTTTAAACTCATAACTATTCTATTATCATCTAATATTTTATTATCTTTAATGGGTACATTAAAATCAACCCTAATTATTACCCTTTTGTTATTTAAATCAAAATCTCTAATACTCTTTTTCATATTGTCACCATATTAATTTTATCATGTTTTAATTACAAAATCTATATTTTATAATAAAAAGTCAATGAATTAACATTGACTAAATATTATTTCCTTTTTCAAAAGACCCAGTTCCAGAATTAGTATAGAATACATCATTTACTATATCATACATACCAATAACATTATCAGATATTCTATAACAAGGTATAAGTTTTCTTATTAAAGTATTCTCGGTATTATATACTTCTAAATATTCTATTTGCCAATCCTTAGAAAAAGCAGAATTGCTCCAACTACCAAAATAAATGTTACTTGAGTTGGTATTACTATCAATTAATATTTCTAACTCTTTCATACCATTGTTTGTAAGTTGTGTTTTTGTATAATTATTTGTAATACTTCCTGTAATTCCTACAAAACTAATTTGACTCGTTGTACTATGAATGTAAGGAGAATCACTTACTGTACTGTCAGTTGTACTTTTAAATATCATAGAACCATAATTATCATTAGAAAGTGTTAAAAATTGCATTTTTAATTTTATTTTACTTACATCCTGCCAAGTACAATTCAAATTTATTCCTGCCGTTTTTGTTGTCTCATTGGATTGTATACCTTTTATATACTCTACCTGCTGATATTCATCAGGTAAAATATATTTAACAAAATTCTTACAAGTTCCACTATCTTTCAATTCATATGTATATCCTTCATTATATGTTACTTGAATACACTTATTATTTGTTATATCTTGATCACTACCTGATAATTTTATAGGACCTGTTAATAAACCTTCTTCTACTAAAGTACTTAATTCTATTATATATTTACTTCCATTCATTTTTGGAAATTCATTTATATGTTGATATATAAATAAATTAGAAGCATTATATATCAATTCTTTAGTTAAATCATCTGTTTTATTAGATGATTTTTTTACTGAATTAACTATACTTGGAAATACTATTATCATAAGTAAAGCAAGAATTATTATTACACCTAATAATTCTATTAAAGTAAAACCTTTATTTTTCATATTCACCTCTAAATATTCTTTTCTTCTTTGTATTTTTTACACACTTCATTTAAATTAGATATTATATCATCAGCTTCATCAAAATCTTTTAATCTAACTCCTGATGCATATATGTGACCACCACCATTATAATTAGCAGCTACTTCATTTATAATTGGCCCTCTAGATCTAATAGAACCTCTTATGTTATCATTAGCTTTATCATAAGCAAATATTGCCCAAGCATACATATCTTCAATATAAGTTAATACATTTACTACATTAGCTGCAGTTGATGCATCTATTCCATATTCATCTAAAACATCTTGTTCTAATTTTAAATAACCAAATCCATCTTCTGTAAGAGTTAAATTATTTATAACATAACTTTGAAATCTTAAATCATGAAGTGATCTCATATACATATTTTCATATAAATTAGTAAAATCAAAATTAGTTTGTTCTAACATATATGATACTAAATCAAAAGTTTTAGGAGTTGTATAATAATACATAAACCTATTAGTATCTCCTACTATTCCTATAAATAATTTTTCTGCAGCTTCCTTATTTAATTTTAATTTAGTATTAATAACTAATTCAGCAATCAATTGAGAAGCACTACTAGATGTTTCATCTATTAACTCTATATCTGCATATTTTTCTATAAATGGATGATGATCTATTTTTATTTTATATTTAAATTTATTTATATCTACTCCATCTATTCTACTCATATTAGGAGTATCTAAAACAATTAATAATGAATCTTCATACATATCATCACTAAATCTATCAAGAACACCTATATATCTATGCCTAGCAGCAGGAGCTCCTACTACATAAACTTCCTTATTAGGAAATGTATTTAATATAACTTCTTTTAATCCTAATGTACTACCTAAAGCATCTGGATCTGCTCCTACGTGTCTCGCAATTACTATTTTATTATATTTTTTTATCTGTTTATATATTTGTTTAAATAAGTTCATATGTCACCTACAATCTATAATAATTATACAACATTTTTAAAAAAGAAAAAAGCACTTAACAGTACTTTTTTTATTTTACTAATTCATAAGTATCTTTTACTATCATTGCTTCTTCATCTGTAGGAAGTACAATTACATCTACTTTAGAATCATCTGTACTTATTTTACCTTCAGATACTTCTAAGTATCTAGCAACTTTATTATTCATTTCTTCATTTTCATAAATACCTAAAGCATTTAATTTTGTAAGTACTACACTTCTGAATTGTGGCCCATTTTCTCCTACACCAGCAGTAAATACTATAGCATCTACTTTACCATCTAATTTAATAAAATATTCACTTATATATTTAGCAACTCTATCAGTATACATATCATAAGCTAAAGATGCTTTTTCATCACCATTAGCCATAAGTTCTTCTACATCTCTACAGTCAGCCTCTCCGCAAACTCCTAAGAAACCACTTTTCTTATTTAATTCATTTGTTATTTCTGATACATCTTTACCAGATTCTTTACAAACAAATTCAAGTATAGATGGATCTATAGCACCACTACGTGTTCCCATCATAAGCCCATCAAGTGGAGTTAATCCCATAGTTGTATCATAGCATTTACCTTCTTTAACACAAGCAATACTAGATCCACTACCAATATGACAAATAATTAAGTTAACGTCTTCTTTACCTAATTTTTCTTTCATTTGTGTAGTGATATATTTATGACTTGTTCCGTGGAATCCATATTTTCTTACTCCATATTTTTCATACCATTCATAAGGAGTTGGGAATAAGAAATGTTTTTTAGGCATTGTTGCATGGAATGCAGTATCATAAACAGCTACCATTGGAACATTGGGAAATGCTTCTTTCATAGCTCTTATACCAGCTAAGTTACCTGGATGATGAAGTGGTCCTAATTTAGTTAAACTAACTATATCTTCAATAACTTCATCAGTAATAATAACTGAATCAGAATATTTTTCTCCACCGTGTAATACTCTATGTCCTACACCTTTTATTTCATCTAAAGATTCTACTACTTTGTTTTCTAATAATTCATCTATTAAAACTTTAGCAGCTTCTGTATGATCTTTTAAATATCTAGATCTCTTTATTTTTTCTCCATTTACTTTAACTGTCCAGAAACAATCTTCTGCACCTATTTTTTCAATATAACCATTAATTAAAACTTTTTCTTCAGGCATTTCATATACTTGAAATTTTAATGATGAACTACCTGCATTAACACATAATAATTTCATAATTTCTCCTATCTTCTTTCTTTCATAGTTGGGAATAAAATTACATCTCTAATTGATTCAGATTCTGTAAATAACATACAAAGTCTATCTATTCCATATCCTATACCACCTGCTGGAGGCATACCATATTCTAGTGCTTCAATGAAGTCCATATCTATATCATTTGCTTCATCATTACCTAAATCTCTTTCTTTTAATTGATCTTCAAATCTTTCTAATTGATCAATTGGATCATTTAATTCAGTATATGCATTAGCAAATTCTTTTCCTCCTATAAAAAGTTCAAATCTATCAACGAATCTTGGATCCTCTGGATTTTTTTTAGTAAGTGGGGAAATTTCTACTGGATGGCCATAAAGGAATGTTGGTTGAATTAATGTTTCTTCTACATATTTTTCAAAGAATGCATTTATAATATGTCCAACTTCGAAGTGATCTTCAACAATTATATCGTGTTCTTCAGCAAGTTTTTTTGCTTCATCTAAACTCATTTCTTGTTTGAAATCAATTCCAGTTTGTTCTTTTATAGCATCTGTCATACTCACTCTTTTCCAAGGACCTTCTAGATTTATTTCATTACCACACCAATTATAAGTCATTTTACCCATAACATCTTTAGCTATCTTAGTAAACATACCTTCAGTTAAATCCATCATTCCTTCTAAGTCTGAATAAGCAAGGTATGCTTCCATTAGAGTAAATTCTGGATTATGTTTTGGATCCATTCCTTCATTTCTAAATACTCTACCTATTTCGTATACTGCTTCCATACCACCTACAAGTAATCTTTTAAGTGGTAATTCTAAAGCTATACGTAAATACATATTTAAATCTAGAGTATTATGATGAGTAACAAATGGTCTAGCTGAGGCACCTGTAAGTAAAGTTGTAAGTACTGGTGTTTCTACTTCAGTAAATCCTTGATTATCCATATAATTTTGTATACATCTTATTATTCTAGGACGAGTAAAAGCAATTTCCTTAGATTCTTCATTCATTATTAAATCTACATATCTTCTTCTATATCTTTCTTCGATATCAGTAAGACCATGGAATTTTTCTGGAAGTGGTCTAAGTGCTTTAACTAAATGTGTATATTTTAAACATTTAATTGTAACTTCTCCAGTTTGAGTTTTCATAACCTTTCCATAAACTCCAACTATATCTCCTAAGTCTGCTGTTTTAAATAATGAATAAGCTTTTTCTCCAATATCGTTTATTGAAATATAAACTTGTATTTTTCCTGTTTTATCTTGAATTGAGAAGAATGATGCTTTACCCATTTTTCTTATGAACATAATTCTACCAGCAACACAAGCTGTATCATCCATATTTTCAAATGCATCGTGTTCTACAGTAGAATACTTATCTTTTATATCTTGAGCATAATCTGTTCTTTCAAATTTTTGTCCAAATGGGTCCATTCCTAAATTTCTTATATTTTGTGCTTTTTCTCTTCTAACTAACTCTTGATCTGTTAATTCTCTCATATTTTCACCTCAACGTATTTATAATACCATAAAAACTCAAATAAATATAGAGTTTTTAAAGTAAAAAAGAAAAAATAATTTAATATTTTTTCTATAGATTAGCTAATTTTTCTTTAATAGTTTTACTTACAAAACTCATATCTGCTTTACCTTTTAATTTAGGAGTTACAAATCCCATTAATTTTCCCATATCAGATTGAGTTTGTGGATTAACTGTCTTAAATGCTTCATCAATTACTTTAAGTACTTCTTCTTCACTTAATTGTTCAGGCATATATTTATTTAGTATTTCAATTTCTTTCCCAGTTTGTTCTACTAAATCAGTTCTACCTGCTTTTTCAAATTCAGCAATTGATTCTTTTCTTGTTTTAATTTGTTTACTAACTACACCTATAAAATCTTCATCAGATAATTCACTTTTTTTATTTATTTCTTCTAATTGAATAGCACCTTTAACCATTCTAAGAACACTTAAAGTTTCCTTATCTTGACTCTTCATAGCTGCAACTAAATCATTTAATAAATTTTGTTTCATACTAGTTCCCTTTCTAAAATTAAAGAGCTTATAAAGCTCTTAATAGTTTTCTCTTTGTCTTTTTCTAGAATTTTTAATTCCTTCTTCTTTTTTCTCTCTACGTTTAACTCCTGGTTTTTTATAACCTTCTTGTCTTTCTCTAACTTTTTTTAGGAGGCCGTCTCTTGCATTCTTTTGTTTCATAGTACGTAAAGCACCATCAACATTACCATTTCTAACTATTACCTTTGACATATAATCCCTCCTTTCACAAATCTATCAGTATTATAACACCTAATTTAAAAATATACAAGAAAAACTTTTATTTTTAAGGCATTTTTATCATTTTTTGCTCTCTTTAACAAAAATAACCCCTATTTTATTATTATTAGTTACTATTTTCTCATTTAATTTACTTTCTAAATCTTCTTTAGCTACTCTAGCAACATTACCACCTTCTCTAGCAACCATCATATTTTCTTTTATTCCAAAAGATCTATATTTCATGACAAGTCTCTTTGTCGCTTCTTCACCTAAATCGGTTAAAATAAGTTCAATGTTATCCATATTATCTCTTAAAGACTCTTTTTTTAATCCTTTATATTTTTTATATTGCTTTTGATTCATTCCTGACCAAGCTTCATATATTTCATTAGTTAATATTGCGTATTCATTATTTTTTTCTATACCATTTTCTTTCCAAATATCAGTCAATCTTTTTCTATCTTGAATAGATTTAATTCTTTTTTTAATCCAATCTTCATCATAGCCTTTTTTTCTATATAAATCTATAGCTCTTTCTACACTTATAGAAGGATCAAGTACTTCATCTATTCTTTCTCTACCTAATTTAGCTAACCATAATTTTATTGTTTATGCATTTTTACTTGGAATAGATTCTATAATTCTAAACATTCTTTCTATATCAACTACATCAGTCTTATAGTATTTACCATCTGAAGATTTCAATTTCAGTTGGTTACAATTTGTAACCGACTCATTTCCTTCTTTTTTCAAACGATGTTTTAATACTTTCCAATAATTTCTAGGCTCTTCGCTCCCTGTTAAAACGCCTACAACATCTACAACACTTATATAATATTTTTCCTCTTCTTGATTCCAAAGTGTTCTTATTTTATTATTCTTAAATAGCTTATTTATTAAGTGCATTTTATCTTCTCTCATAATTATCCTTTCTATCAAAAAGAGAGATTTTTAATCTCTCAAAATAAACAAATGCTTCCTTCTCCAATAAACCTTAAAAATGTTCCTATAATCCTTCCTGCTTGAATTAAAAAGGAAAATAAATAAGATAATATTGTTAACCATAAAGGGAGTGTTATTAAAATTAGTATAGCTTGTACAACTTTATTTTTAAACAGAGCAAACTTTTCCACTAAAAGCTCTTCTTATAGCAGAACCTAAACTTCTTCCTGCATCTATTAAAGTATTCATAACACGAGCAGCTGCATTTAAAAATGATGCAGTAAGCCAGTTAGCTCCACCTTCTATATTCATGAGTTCTTTATCTTTTAATTCTCTCATAGTACCTCCTAATTACATTTTAATGGTCTAAATAAACCATCAATTATTCCTATTAAAAAAGTTACACCAGCAGCTATACCAAAGGCAATTCCAAGTTTTATAGCACCGCCTTCTACATTCATTAGTTCTTTATCATTTATATTTTTCATATGCCAAATCCTTTCTTTATTTTATTTTTTATTATTTTAAATATTGTAGTTCTATTTTTTAAAATATTCATAGTTATTATATTATTTTGTATTTTTAAATTATCATCTAGATTTATATCAAGTAAAACAAGATTATCTTCTATACTCACAACTTTATAACTATATTCTTTATTTTTTATATATAATTTATTACTCTTATCAAAAGGGAAATCACTACCACTAAAATTCAATTCTACTAAAGTTCCAGTATTGGTGATATTTACTTTGCCATAAACTGGTTTATAAATATTAAAAGGTACCATAGAAAACAAAACAAACAATAAAAGTAATATAATTAAAATTGTAATCCAAGAAATAATTTTTTTAGGAGTCTTTTTTTCTAAAATTATTGCCGAATCATTATAAATATCTAATTTATCTCCTACATACATTATCTACAACTCCATTCTCTATTCTTATCAAACTATCAAACAAATCTAAATTATCTAATCTATGAGATATAAATATAATAGTTTTATCTTTAAACTTATCAAATATATTTTTTAATATTTTTCTTTCCATATTAACATCTACTTGACTTAACCCTTCATCGATTATAAGAATATTAAATTTCTTTAACAAAGCTCTAGCAAGTACAATCCTTTGTTTCTCTCCACCTGATAAGTTAAATCCATTTTCTTCTATCATCATATTATATCCTAAATTAGAATCCATAATTTTATCTACAAAACATAATTTTGAAATATCTAAAATATTAGAACTCTTACTATTATCAAAAACTAAATTGTTATATAAAGTATCGTTAAATAATATTTCATTTTGACCTAAATATAAAACATTATTATTTAATGTATTTATATCATAGTTATTTAAGTCTATATCATTTATAAACGCTTTATTATTCTTTATTTTATAGAATCTCATAAGTATTTTAAATAAAGTACTTTTCCCACTACCACTCTTACCTACAACCATAACTTTAGCTCCTCTTTTTATTTTTAAGTTTATATCCTTCAAAATATAATCTCTATCGTTAAAAGAAAAATCTAAATTCTTGAACTCTATATCTCCATTATGAAAATTACCCACTAATCCATTTTTTGATTCTTCATAATTTATAATATCTAGAATTCTTTTTAATGCATTTTTTGATTCTTTTATCATAGTATCTAAATTAATAATATTTTTTATAGGTTCTAGAAAATATATTAGCAAGGAAGTAAATGTTAGAAGTCTACCTATATTCATACTATCATTTAAAACTAAAAGACATCCTATTAAAGTTATAATTATAAATCCTATATTATCTATTATTTCTTTAAATAGATTTTGTAAGAAAAATAAATTTTGAAAATTAAAAACATCTTTTAAGTATTTAACATACTTCTTCTCAAACTTATTCTTGATATTAGATTCAATATGCATTCCTTTAACTGTTTCAAATCCACTAATAGACTCCACCATAAGTGAAGTTGATTCACCTTTTTTTACTTGTATCTTTCTTATATAATCATTAAAAACTCTTCTAAAAATAACAATTATAATAAAATATAGAGCAAGTATAATTAAGCCTATTACAAATAAAGTTTTATTTATAAAATATAAAACAATTAAAGATATTAAAGTTAAAGGTAAATCTACAAAAATAGACAAAGCAACTTTACTTATCATTTCTCTTACTGATTCTAAATCATAAATACGAGATATTACATCACCTGTAGTTCTATTTTGATAATAGCTGTAAGGAAGTTTAATAATTTTTTCAAAAACATCTAAAGTAAGTACAAGATCTAATTTTTGATTGATAAATAATAATAGTTTATTTCTAAAGTAATCAGAAAATATTTTGAGTATATAAATAGAAAAGAAGATAATAAATATAAACAATAAATATTTTTTTGAAAAATAATTTAATGAATTAAACATATACTCTGTATAAAAAGAAGTTATTATTGAAAATAAGGTTATAAAAATAGATAGAATAAATATATTAAGTAATGTCTTTTTATGTGGCTTTAGCAAATTAAATATAAAATTCATATAGGGTGTTTCTTTTTCTATTATTAATGTTTTTACAGGGTAAAAGATAAGTAATACATTATTAAATATTTTTATAAAGTCTTCGTATTTTATTTTCTTTACTTTGTCAGCAGGATCTCCTATTACTAAATATTTTTTCTTAAAATTAATTTCATAAATGACTATAAAATGTTTATAGGAATTATCAATAGTTACACTAGCAATACAAGGTAAAACTATATTATCTTTATTTATATCTTTTAATTCACATTTAATACCTTTACAATCAAATCCTAGACTTATTAAAGTATCTTTAATATTAAAAGCAGTTGTACCCTTCTTACTAGTTTTAGTCATTTCAAGTAAATTAGATTTCTTCACATATCCACCATAATATTTTAAAATCATTTGAATACATGAAACTCCACAATCTTTAATTTCATCTTGTAATACTATTGGATATTTTCTCATATTCTCACCTCCTCATATATATCATTCTACAAAACTTTTGAATTTCCTTTTTTTTTGACAAAAAAAATTAAAAAAAGTGCAATTTTCACAATTTTTTCACAAAAAAACCGTTCCTAAGAACGGTTTTTAAGATAATTTTAATGAGTGTGACCTAATATTATACTTATTACTAGTAATACTACACCTACTACAATTCCTGTAATAGTTATTTTTTTATTCTTCATATGATAGATTTGGTGGAATAATTCAAATATAGAAATATATATTAACATTCCTAAAGTAAGCCCTAGAAGGATACCTTCTATAAGTTCACTAACTCCACCAATCATAAACATAAGTATTCCACCTATGAAAGTAGCAATTGATACTATCAAACTAATTTTTAATACTTTATTTTTAGAAAAAATAGATGATGTAAGAGTTGATGATATAACTAATCCCATTGGAATATTATGAAGCCCTATCCCAATACAAAGTAATATACCTGATATTAAACTAGTACTAGAAACTAGATATAAACTCATACCTTCTATAATATTGTGAGCAATCATACCTATTGAAGACATTATACCTATATGATATAAATGGTCATTATGGCATTTATCACTTGAGTGTTGATGTTTATGATGTACTTCATGTTCGTGGTGTGGTACAAACAAATCTAATAGTTTTAAAAGTGTTATTCCTATTAAAGAAAGTATTATAATTACAAATATTGTTCTAACTACTCCTATCTCACCATTTAATACTTCAAATGTTTCAGGTAATAATTCAAATAGTATTAAACTTATTATTACTCCAAAAGCAACTGATATACTAAAATCAGTAAATCTTTTATTATCTTTATAATTCAATCCTATAAAACTACCTAATAATATAAATAGTCCTACTAAGAGTGTTAATAAAAGTGCAACAAAATTCATATACCCTCCTACTTAATTATTCTATCTTTATATTTAAATATTTTTTTCTCACAAATGTCAGATATAAAGTTAAACAATCCTACATCTAAAATTGCAAGTAATACTATAAATACAACAAATATTGGTTTTAATAATACCAACTCAAAAAGTTTTGGTAAACCTATAATACAACTTAAAAATGCAATAATCAATACTACATACATAATTTTTCTTAAAATATTAAACTTATAACAAATCTTATATAATAATATAAATCCTGTTATAGCAACCAATATAACTGCTAAAGTAGAAATTGTTTCTTCAGTTAAACTAAATATTTTAGAAACAATCATAACACTTATTACATTAATAACTATTGTAAGTCCTCCTGGTATTGATTTCTTTAATACATTCAAGAAGAAATTACCGTTTATTCTATTTTTATTTGGTTCTAAAGCAAGAATAAAAGCTGGTATTCCTATTGTTATTGAACTAACTAAACTAAGTTGTATTGGTTGGAATGGATAATCCATAGATACAAATAAGAATATGATTGCAAGTAATGTTGCATAAATAGTTTTAGTAAGAAATAATGATGCTGATCTTTCTACATTATTTATTGTTCTTCTTCCTTCTTCAAGTATCTTAGGTACTGCATCAAAATTAGAATCTAATAATACTATTTCTGATACATTTCTAGCAGCATCTGATCCACTTGCCATAGCAATACTACAATCTGCTTCTTTTAAAGCAAGAACATCATTTACTCCATCACCTGTCATTGCAACAGTATGTCCATTATTTTTTAAAGCTCTAATTAAATCTCTTTTTTGTTCTGGACTAACTCTAGCAAATATATTATAATTCTCTACTATTTGATGATTCATATTAGTATGATTTTTAGACATATCAATACATTTAAGATTTTTTAAACCTACTCTTTTTGCTATTCTAGTTATAACTGTTTCATTATCACCACTAATTATTTTTATATCTACATTTTCATTTTTTAAATATTCTAAAGTATTTTTTGCTTTAAATCTTATTTTATCTTTTAAAAGTATTAAAGCAATATTATCTTTTTTATTTTTTAAAAGCACTAATCTATTATCACTATATTTTTCAATTAGTTCTTTCATTTTATCTGATGTATCTAATATATCAGGAGCCCCTAATATATATTTACCTTCTTTAAATGTAACACTAGAATACTTCTTTTCTGATGAGAAGGGTTCTGTCTCTAAACATTTAAAATCAGTTCTTTTATTAAACTTTTTACCTATCGCATCCATTGTTGGATTATCATCATCAAGTTCCCTTGCCATCGCACTTAATATCTTTTTATAATCATATTTTTCATTTAATACAACTACATCTTCTACTTCCATAACCCCTTCTGTAAGAGTTCCTGTTTTATCCAAACATATTGTATCTACACGAGCAAGTGTTTCTATACAGTATAATTGTTGAACTAATACTTTTCTTTTGCTTAGTCTAAGTACACTTACAGCAAGTACAGTGCTAGTTAAAAGTATTAATCCTTCAGGTATCATACCAATTATAGCAGCAACTGTATTTATAATTGATTCAGAAATATTTTTATCCAAACTATATTGTTTTAAGAATAATAATATCCCTAAAGGAACGATTACTATAGAAATTATCTTTATTATTTTCTTTAAAGTTTTCATGATTACTGAATTAACTTTTTTAATATATTTTGCTTCCTTAGTAATTTTAGAAGCATAATTATTTATAGATACTTTCTCTACTTTAGCTATACATTTCCCACTTACTACAAAACTTCCAGAATATAACATATCCCCCGTTTTTTTTAATATTAAATCTTCTTCACCACTAAGTAAAGATTCATTAACTTCAACAATTCCTTCTTTTATTATAGAATCCGCAATTATTTGATTACCTCTTTTATAAACAATAATATCATCTAATACTACTTCTTCTATATTTATTATTTTACTTTTACCTTCTCTTATTACATTTGCAGTAGCACTAGATATAATAGATAATTTATCAATAGCTCTTTTAGTTCTTATTTCCTGTATTATACTTATTAAAGTATTACATATAACTACACCTAAAAATAATAAATTTTTATAAGATCCAACCCAAAACACTAAAAATCCTAAACATAGATTTAAAATATTAAACAAAGTAAAAACATTATAGAATAAAATTTGTCCAATGGTTTTAGTTTTAACATCACTATTATAATTATAATCACCATTTTTAATTCTATAATCTACTTGTTTTTGATTTAAACCTTCATCTATCTTTGGATTATATCTTATCATAAGAATACCTCTCTATATAAACAATTATATCATTTATATAAATAAATTAAAAGAAAAAAATGTAGAATAAAATCTACATTAAATATCTAAAGTTTCTATAGATGAATAATAAAAAATTATCTAAAATATTTCTTTATTATTTTTATTCTATAACCCGTGTAAATGTCAAGGTCAAAACCTAAAAAAATGTCAAAGTTAAAACCTTATAAAATTATGATTTAATTTATCATAATTTTTTTATTTATTCCAATTCCTCCAATGAAATAGGAACCTAGTCATTTATC
>CALVVM010000045.1 GCA_944363855.1 uncultured Bacilli bacterium | reverse complement strand
CATTAATCATAAGCACCAACCTTTCTTCTAGGTTGATTTTTTCATATAAACGAAAAAATCAATCATTTCTGATTGATTCCTATATCAAAAGTTCGAATAGTTCGAACAGATTTCCCAATGGTGCCTGTGATCGGACTCGAACCGATACGATATTGCTATCATTGGATTTTGAGTCCAACGCGTCTACCAATTTCACCACACAGGCAAGTAATTAAATTATATCACAAATTTATATAATTTAATACAATTTTTAATTATCTTCTTTATATTTTGATTCGAATAAATATTTTTCATCATCAAGTATTTCTTGTCTTTCTTCTAATTTAGGTAGTTCATCTATGCTACCTAAACCAAAATAATCTAAGAATCTAGGTGTGATATTGTATAATCTTGGTCTACCAGGAGCATCTGATCTACCAATTTCTTCAATAAGCCCTTTTAATAATAATTTTCTAACTACATAACTAGAGTTAACTCCCCTTATATTATCTATATCTATTCTTGTAAGTGGAGCGTTGTATGCAATAATTGCAAGAGTTTCGAGTGCTGATTGACTTAACATTGAGTTTTCTTCATCTATAACTAATTTTTTATAGTATTCTTTGTGTTCTTTTTTTGTGGTTAGTTTAAAGTGATTGCCTAAAAATTCTATTTGTAGGCCTCTAGAATCATTATTATAATCATTATATAATTCTTTGATAATTGATTTAACTTCTTCGCTATCTTTTTCAATTACTTTTGAAATATCTTCTAAAGTTAATCCATCTTCGCCACTTAAAAATAATAATCCTTCTACTATTGCTTTCATATTGCACCTTTTTCTTTAATAATTATGTTTTTAAAATTGTGTTCTTGTTCTATTTCGATTTCTTGTTTTCTAGACATAGCTAGAATTGATAAGAAAGTTATAACTACATATTCTTTTGTAAAAACTTCAAAAAGATCAGTAAAATTAACTTTCTTTTTTGTTTTTAATATATTTCTGATTTCATTACTTCTTTTAGTAACACTATATTCTTTATTAGTTATTTTTGTGTTTAATGGTTTATCTAATTCTTTTTGTTCTAAAAATTTAGAGAGTGCTTGAAGTAAATCATTTAAATCAACACCATAATCTATTTCTTTGGTATCTTGATAATCTAATAAATTATCTGGTTCTCTAGTATAAATTTCTTGTCTATATTCTTCTAGTTCTTTAAAGGTACTAGTCATTTTTTTATATTGTTCATACTCAAGTAATCTATTAATTAATTTTTCTTTTGGATCTTCTTCAAACTCATCATTTTCGATATCTGATTTAGGTAATAGAGAAGATGATTTTATTTCAATAAGTTCAGCTGCCATAACTAGATATTCGCTTGCTATATCTAAATTTAATTCTTCCATTTTTTGTATATAATCTAAATATTGTTTAGTTATTTCATCTATACTTATTTCATTTATACTAATATTTGATTGCTTAATTAAATGAAGTAATAAATCAAGTGGACCTTGGAATTCATTAATATTAATTTCATACTTCATAACTACCAACTCCATAAGTATTATAATAGATTTTGGAAAAATATACAAGAAAAACTATATTTTTAGTTCATTTTGGTGTATAATTTTTATAGTATGTAGGTAGGTGAGATGATAAAATGGGAAAAAGTATGGAGTTAGTATTTTTAATATTATTAGTTGTTTTAATTTTAGTAGGTTTATTTTTAATTTTTAAAGATAAAGTATTATTAAATGGCGAAAATAAAGTTAGTGATTTAGTATGTGTAAGAACTTATCCAGAAACAGAAGATAGGGAAATTATTACAATAAAATTTGATGAAGAAGGTATTTCTAAAGAGTATATTGAAACACAAGTTATGTATTTTTCTTCAAATGAAGAAGCTAGGGCTGTTTATGAAGATACTGGTGAAGATCTATCAGAAAGTATGGATGGTCAGTTGAATTTGTTTTACGATAGTAAAATGGAGTTGGATAATAATACTATAAAAAGCTCTTTTTATTTCAAAATAGAAAAGGGTCAAGAGATGTATAATAAAACAAAAGAAGAATTAAGTATATACTATGAAACTGAATATAGGTATGAATGTGAGGATTAATAGTATGAAATTATTGAAGTATATAATAATTTTTACATTCTTTTCTTTCTTTATGCAAACTCAAAATGTATTAGCAACTTGTGTTACTAGTTCATATCGTTGTAATAGCGCTGCTGATGATTTTATAGTTCATCCTACGCAAATTACAGAAACAATTAATGGTAAAAAATATAAAACTTATGTTATGCAAAGACAATATTCTGAAAAATATGTTTATTGTTTGCAAAAAGGATTAGACGCACCACATGTTGCATACGGATTAACTGATCCCAACTACTGTACTAGTAATAATTTTGTTGGAGAAAATGTTAGAGCAGCGATAGGTTATGTCATAAATACGAGTCATGACTATGCTACTAAACAACACGTTATTCATAAGTTAATGAAAGAAGCTGGATATGGTTCAGATCCTGTAACTTATAATACGAAACTATATAATTCCGCAAAATCAATTAGAGATTCGTATAATGCTACTCCAACAGTAACTCTTGGTAGTTTTTCTTTAAATGGAAGTAATTATGTAGCAAGTTATTCCATATCTGGAGATTCTGGATTGGGAACTCCTACAGTTAGTGTGAACGTTGGGAGTGTTTCTAATGGAAAAGTTTATATTCCGGTAAATACATCTACTTCTGATGGGAAAGTCACTGTTACTATAACAATTTCTTATAGTAAAACATATAGTTTAGCAGTTACAAAAAAATGTGGTAATTATCAACCAATTGCGGAGCAAGATACTACTTCAAAATCAAAAACTTATAGTGACACTGATTCGAAAACTGTTAATATAACTGGTGGTTTAAAAGTAATAAAAACCAACTCTAATAATGATGCTTTGGCTCAATTAGATTCAACGACAACAGTAAAATTTAAATTATATGCTAATAGTAGTTGTACAGGTGCTGCATTAAAAGATTTCAAGGCTGGGGATACTGTTTCTAATTTATCTCCAGGGACATATTACTTAAAAGAATATCAAACAAAAAAAGGCTATCATTTACCACAATTAGGAGAAAAGTGGTATTGTGAACCAGTCACTGTTACTGCAGGTCAAACGAATGAAATATCAGTTACAAATCAAACTGCTTGTGAATTTGAATTTAACGCTTCTATGACAATGAAGGAAAGAATAGATCTTTATAATAAATTACAATTTTCTTATTCTCAAAATTTTAATGCTTTATTAGATATGAATAATACTACGGCGGAAACAGCATGTAAAAATATATCTATTACAAAAACTTATACAAGAAGCTGTTTAGCAGCTACTAGTTTTAGTGATTATTCATCTGATTTTTCAAATGAAAATGTATCTATGTATACAGAAAAGTATGGAACATATACATTTTGCGTAATATCGTATAAACTAGAAAATAAACTTGGTAAATCAACGTTTAATAATATAAAAACAGGACAGTCAATATTTAGTACAAATGACATAGTTGCCATTGGTACTCTTAATAGAATATGTCATAATTTTGGTGATGATGAAAGTGTTATATCAGATTTGAATTTGGATGATTATATAGAAAACGATGTTTCTATTGATAGTGTTGATTTAATAAAAAATCAGTCATTAACTGGTACAAAGACTAATCAAACGCTTAGTGTTCAATATACATTACCAGTAATGTATGCATCAAATAAGGATGGTAAAGTATATTATGGAAGTTGTCCAAGCGGAGAATATTGTAAAGTGTTAGGAAGAGGGATTATAAGTAAATTTAATTTAAAACCAGGTACTTATGATTTGAATTTTAATGTAGAATTAAAAAAAGAAAAATTTGGTACTTTAGGACCAAATAGTGACTGTAAATATACAGTAGAAAATGAATTAATAGATTATAATAACAAATTAAGTATAGAATTTAGAGCGGTTAATACAGATAGTGACGCACTATTCTTAAGCAAAGATGGAACAAGCGATAGAAAAACAGGTGCGAACTGGAGTTCAGAAGAAGATAGGGAATTCGTGTTAAAAGTAAAAAATAATAGCTATAATAAAAATAAAGAAGAACCACTATATAAAATAACTCTTACTCCAGAAATAACAAAAGAAATAAGAAAAAATAATAAAACAAAAGCATACGATGATTATAATATGACATGTGTTGAAGATGGAACCATATGTATAAGTAATTATTTAACTTGTTTACAAAATAGAGGAATATTACAAATAAAGGATAGAAAAAATATAGACAAGTTTAAATTAAATCAAAGAGTATGTATATATTAATAAAGATATTAATAAAGATTAATTTATTATCTTTATTTTTTTCGATTTTTATTATATAATTATTTAAGAATAGGTGGAATAAAAATGAAGAGAAGATTAAATGTTTTAATATTTATTTTAATTTTAATTTTTATGAATGTTTTATTTGTACAAGCTGCTATTCAAAATCCTGGTACAACAGGTATCACTGGTAATTTAGGATCGCTTGGAGATGGAGCTTGGAATACTTCGAAGGTAGGAATAAAAGTTAGTATTGTATCATCAGGTGGTACTTTAAAAGATGTAGAAATAATTTTAAATAAAACTTGTAGTAGTTGCTATTTTTCAAACAATAATTATCCAAAAATAATGCAAAGTTCAAGTATAACATGGAAAAAGCATAATTATCAAAATGTAGAATCAAGAATGTTAGGTAGTAAATGGACTTATAATAAAAATGGATCTACGTATTATTATTCTTTAAGTAATATAATGGAAAAAAGTAATTACGCTAATTTAAAATCTATTTTATCTAAATATTTTAGTGATGTTACTTTTTCGAATGACGATTATATTTTAGTTGAGCCTATGGCAGATATTGGTGGTTATTGGGGAACAGCGTATGAATTAGGAAATGCGTTTTTAACATTAAATTCAACTTGTAATAGTAAAGGTAAATTTTGCTGGATGTATAAAGGGGCAGTTTTTGGCGGTTCTAACAGCAAAAAAGAAGGTGGTCTTTTTTGGAAAACGATATACTATGAAGGAAGTAAATTAACTTTTGGTAGTTACAGTTTATCAAAATTTAGTGGTACTACTATTAATAATGATAGACATAATTGTTTAAAAAGTTCAACTTGTAGTAGGGGTATAGGTGTGTATAAATATGGAGACTTATATCCGCCTCAATACTATTTAGATTTAAACGGATATTTGGATGGAACCAAAGCAAATAATATTTCAGGGTATGGAACAGCAGATATATATATAAATGGAACTCGAGTAGCAAATGATGTAAGTGATTATTATAAGAAATGGCCTAGTGGAACCACTTATGAAATTAAGGATATAAAAGCTGCTTCTGGAAAAAAATATAATGGTGTTTATTCTGGAAGAGTTTCTGGCACATTAACTTCAAATAAAAGCGTTTATTTAAATTTTTCTTCACTAGGTGGATTAAAAATAGTAAAAACAAATTCGAGTAACGATGTTTTAGCTCAATTAACATCTAGTACAACAGCTAAATTTAAATTATATAACAATAGTAGTTGTACAGGGACAGCATTAAAAGATTTTAGCGCAGGACACACAATCTCTAATTTAGATCCAGGAACATATTATTTAAAAGAATATCAAACAAAAAAAGGATATCATTTACCACAATCAGGCGAAAAATGGTATTGTGAAAAAATAACAGTAACAGCAGCAAAAACAAAGGAAATAAAAGTAGAGAATAAAACAGAATGTGAATATAAATTTAACGCTTCTATGACAATGAAGGAAAGAATTGATTTATATAACTTAATAAAAACTAATTATGCTCAAGAATTTAATGCATTGTTAGATATGAGTAATACTACGGCTGAAACAGCATGTAAAAATATTCCAGTAGCAAAAACATATACAAAAAACTGTTTGTCATCAGAAAGTTATAGTGATAATTCAAATAATTTTTCAGAGACTAATGTATCTATGTATACTGAAAAATATGGAAAATATACATTTTGTTTAACAAAATATAAAATGGTAAACAGTTTAGGAAAAACAAAATTTAATAATATAAAAACTGGACAAGTAATAATAAAAACAGATAATGTAGTGGCAACTGCAACTTTAAATAGAGTGTGTCATAATTTTGGAGATACAAATATAACATCTGAAGAATATAACAATTTAAAATATTCCAATTATATAAAAGAAGATGCAAGTATAGATGGAACAAAATTAATAAAAAATGAAGTAGAGAGTGGAACAATAAATAATAAAACAATAACAGCAACTTACACATTACCAGTAATGTATGCATCAAATAAGGATGGTAAAGTATATTATGGAAGTTGCCCAAGCGGAGAATATTGTAAAGTGTTAGGAAAAGGAACAATAAGTAAATTTAATTTAAAGCCTGGAACATATAGTTTAAAATTTGATATAAGTTTAAATGAAGAAAAACTAGGAAACAGGGGACCTACAAGTGATTGTAGTTATACAGTAGAAAATGAATTAATAGATTATAATAACAAATTAAGTATAGAATTTAGAGC
>CALVVM010000044.1 GCA_944363855.1 uncultured Bacilli bacterium | reverse complement strand
TCACTATCTCAACTTCACACCAGAAATTCTTGCTTTTTTTCAAAACTTCACACTAGAAATTCTTGCTTTTTTATTTTTCGCATCTATTTTTATAGAATTTTACTTCACACCAGAAATCCTAGACCCACAATTTTTTCTTATCTTTGTCTAACTATTTCTTTCTTAGACATTACCCAATCATAATTATTATTTATTAATTTTGATTTGCAATATTCACAAATGCCAGTAGAATTACCTTCTACAGGAGCTCCACATTGTGGACATGTATTTATATTATTAGATTCATCTTTTGTTCTTACGAATGTTAATTTATAAATATTGTTTAATTTTCTATTTGGTGTTCCCCTTAAAATCATACCTGTTTTAACATTTTCTACATAATCATAGAATCTAACATTTAGATAAACTTCAGCAATATACTTATCATTTTCTTCTTTTAAACTACTAAGACAAGTTTCTATTAATTCAAAACCTTTCATAGTATTTTTATGATTTTTTAATTTTAAAGCATCTAATTGCATCACATAATTATTATAAAGTTCATCTGTTAATAATTCTTTTAATTTATCATAATCAAAATCCATCCAAGCCATTTGAACATCATAGAATATTTGATATGCCTTAAAATTAAACTCTTCTATATTAAAGTTAGGTATTACTTGATTTGCTGCTTCTTGTTCTATTGGTTTAAACATTTCTTTCACTTTTTGTTCTCTTCTCTCTTTTTGTGCTTTTAAATTCTTATTAGACAAAACAACTAAGAAAATAGGTATCCCCCAAAAAAGACCAAAAGTTATTAATATTCCAAGGAAAGCCTCAACTTTACACTCTGTTGTATCACAAGAACCACTGCTTGATCCACTACCGCCTGAATAGTCATAATCATTATCCCAACTAGAATCATAGTCACTATCCCAGCTAGATCCACCCCAGTCTGATCCAGAATCCCAGCTACCACCACTATCATAACTAGAGTCCCAACCACTATCTGCTTCTATATTTTCTATATATTTAAAAGATAGTAATGTTATTGAAACTAGTATTACAATAACTAAAGCTATCTTAACTATTTTTTTCATCATACCACCTATTATAATTTTACAAAAAAAAGATTGAAAAATCAATCTTAAAGTATTATACATAATACAAAGAAGATAACTCCAAGTATAGCAGTTGTATAAGTAACTACTAACTCTCCTCCTCTTTCTTTTCTATTTTTAAATAAATCACTATTTCCACCAGTAATAATTGAAGAAGCACCTTCTGCTTTACCACTTTGTAAAAGTACTATAGCGATTAATAATATTGATACTATTACTAATAATGTAGTCATTCTATGTCCTCCTAACAATATATAATTTATCATAAATCATAATATAAATCAAGATTTATTTATTATATATACTGTTTTATTATCTAAATTTATATGTTTTATTATTTTATTCATATCTTTAATATTTAAAGAATTTATTTTTTTATAATCATCTAATATAACTTTATTATAATTTATTATATTATTCATTATTTTATTATTTATAGCGTATATACTATCACTTCTATAAATACATCCACTTTTTCTAACTTTTTTCTTTCTTTCTAAGTCTTCCTCAGAAATAGTTAAATCTTTTAATTCTTCTTCTATTAGTTCTTGAACTTTTTTTGTTTCATTAGTTTCAACCATAACAATAACTAATATATGTTTATCTGTATTTAAAATTGTATAGTCTATGTCATGAGTAATTAAATTTAATTCTTTTAATTTTTCATTTATAACTGATGTACTACCTAATTTTAAATCAAATAATAAACTTATATAAGATTTAATATCCGCAATCGGTTTATCTATTTTAGAACAGTCTATTTTATACCCTATTCCAAGTTTAGATATTTCTATATCCATAGTAGTTATTTCTTCACATTTTTCTACTTTATTAGGTTCATCATATTCTTTTATTTCTATACCAGTAAACTTATCAAATTTTTTATTTTCTTGATTTATTTTTATAAGATTTATAGTTTCTTTTGGATCTACATTACCAGTTATTACTAGAAACATATTTGATGGGTGGTAGAACGTGTTGTAACAATTGTATAAATCTTCTTTGGTAGTTGATTTAACTGATTTAACTGTACCAGCTATCGGATATTTTATTGGATGTTTTATAAATGAATTATAGATTATCCCATCATACATTTTGAAAAATGGATCATCATCATACATTCTTATTTCTTGTTCTATTATACCTTTTTCTTTTTCTACATTTTCATCTGTAAAGTAAGGATCTTGTACATAATCAAGTAAATAGTTTATATTTTCAGCAAATGAATTAGCTCCACTAAATAGATACGTTGTTTTATTATTTGATGTATTTGCATTAGAATCACATCCCCTTTCACTATAGAAAGTAAATGGATCTACATTATCTTTTTGTTCAAACATTTTGTGTTCTAGAAAGTGTGCAACTCCTAAAGGTACTTTAATCATTTTCTTTTTGTTATTAGGTACAAATTCAGTTTCTATAGAGCCAAACTTAGTTGAAAAAGTAGCATATATTCCATTTACATTTTCTTTAGGTACTATAAAAACTCTAAGTCCATTATCTAATGTTTCTTCGTATAGTTCTAAATCTAATTTTTCTAAACTACTCTTCTTCATTATCTTCACCCTCTAACAAATATACTGTATCTAAATGTATTTTTGAAGCTAGTTTAATTACATCTTCTTTTGTTACTTTATTTATTTTTTTAAGTCTATCCCTTAAATTATCACTACCTAAATATTCAATACCTGCATATAAACTTATTAAGCTATCTTGACTATCTTCTAATTCTTTTAAACTGTTTATATAAGTAATTTTAGCTTTAATTATATCATCATCATTAAACTTACCTTTTCTCATATTCATTGTTTCTTTTTTTATTAAGGAAACAGTTTTTCTAAAATCTTTTTTATTTATCCCAGCTCTTATTGTCATAAGACTATTTAAAGGATGTGTAACTGAAGATATGTAGTAACACAAACTATTATCTTCTCTTACTGTTTTAAATAATTTTGAATCAGGGCCACCACCTAGTATATAAGAATAAACAGTTAAAACATATCTAATTTCAAAATTAGTCATCTTATCTATTTTATATCCAAGTACTAATTTACTTTGATTTATTTTTTGCTCTTCTCTTACTACTTTTGGTATAAGTCTATGTTTTTTAGGAGTAATAAAATGAGTTTCTGATGGTTTTTTAAATGTCTTTATATTAGAAAAATTATTTTCTATTACTTTCTTTATATGTCTTTCGTTTACATTACCTATAACAAATATATCTAAGATATCACTATTTAATATAGATTCATAATACTTATATAATTTTTTACTATCTATCTTTTCTAAATCTTCTAAATATCCTACTGCTCTATAAGAGTGGTATGAATTAGGTTCCATATTCTCTAGCATTCTAATTTTAGAATATCCATCTGGATTTTCTTTTTGAGATATTATATTATCCTTTAGCAAATTATAAGAAAGATTAAAATTATCTTCATTAAAACTTATTTCATTTCTTTTTCTTACTATGTTAGGTTTAAATATTAAATCAGCTAAAAACTTAATAGACTCATCAAGCATACCTTTTTCTGTATAATCTTCACTTAAAAAAGTAGCAGCAAAATTCATAACATTATACTTACCTGATATATAATTCATACCTTTATAACCTAAATCATATAAGTTTTCAGTTTGAATAGTCATAAGCCTTTTACTAGGATAAATACTAGTAGATTCACATAACATATTTACAATCATATTTCTATAAGTTATTTCTTCTTTTTTAAGTTTTCTTTTAAAATTAACTTGTACAGTTGTAGTTTTAAACTTATTAGTTTTAATGATGTGTAGATTATATGAATAAGTACTTATTTTTTTATATTTCATGATATCACCTCTATCTATTTTAGTATGTGTTTATATTTTATTTTTTATAACTCTATTGCAGTATCTAGTGCGAGTTCTATCATTTCATTAAATGAATTTTGTCTTTCTAAAGCAGTTGTTTCTTCTTTAGTCTCTAAATTATCTGAAATTGTTAATAAACAAGCAGCATTTTTATTTAATTTTAATGCATTATAGAAAAGTGCGAAAGATTCCATTTCAACACATAAACATTTTTTATTGTTATATAAATCACTTATATCAACATTACTATAAAAAACATCTGATGAATGAATTCTACCTTCTATAATTTTTTTATTTGTTTTTAAAGCCACTTCTTTAATTTTATTATTTATAGTTTCACTTGCACTTATAACATCACTTTCATATCCTTGTACTTTAGCAAAACTACTTTTAGAATATGCTTCAGTAGTTAAAACTACATCATATAAATTTATATCTTTTGAATAAGCTCCCGCTGAACCTATTCTAATAATATTCTCTACATTATAAAAACTATATAATTCATGAGAATATATTCCTATACTTGGCATACCCATTCCACTTGCCATAATAGTTACTTCAATACCTTTATATTTTCCTGTATAAGCAAATATATTTCTAACTGTATTAACTAATTTTACATCAGTTAAATATTTTTCAGCTACATGTTTTGCTCTTAAAGGGTCTCCTGGCATTAATACTGTTTTTGCAATTTCACCTAATTGTGCTTCTATATGTGGTGTCATAATATTCCTCCATTCTCTAATATATTATACCATACTTTATTAATATATAAGAAAAAAAGATACTTTAAATATCTTTTTTTGTTACCTTTTGTAGTAGTCTGTTGTACTCGGTAACTAAGTACATTACTATTATAATCAATCTTCTATTTTGTATTCATAAGATTTAACATTAATTGCTATTCCTATTACTAGTATATAAGAAATAATATAAATCATTAACATAAGTATAATTATGTTTGATAAACTTCCATAAAATAAGTCATACCTTGTAAAATGATTTACCCAGAAAGAATATATTTGTACAACTAATATCCAACTTATTGTAGTAAATAATGCACCTTTAGTTGTATGTTTACTTATAATCTTCCAATCAGGCGCTATTGTATATATTAATTTAACATTAAAGAATATTACAAATAACGCAAATGGCCATTTCAATATTACAAATAAATAATATATGAGCTTAACTAAGGTTGGCTCTTTTATATAAGTAAGTAATAAACTCAATATATGATTACCGAATGCTAAAAATAACATCATAAATATAAATAATAGTATTATTAGAACAATTATAAATATCGCTTTTATTCTTCTTTTTAAATAATCTGAATTAGGAAAACCATATAGATTATTACTTGCAAGTATTATCGCATCTGCTCCATTACTTGCTAAAAAGAAACCAATTATCATAAATATTCCAATATTAGTATCAAAACCTTTACCTTGTATAAAAGAAGCTAATAATTCTGATAGATTACTAGGTAAAACTATTTCTTCTAAATCTATTATAGCCGATAAATCTAAAGAAAACTTAGATGCAATAACACCTATTAAAGTTAATATAGGGAAAATAGAAAGAACCAAGAAAAATGCTATATTTCCTGGTAGATATGACATACTCGGTGTCATTATTATTTCATATAATCTTTTAAAATAAAATTTTATTTTTTTCATATAATCCTACTTTTCTTTTATATGTACTAATCCTTTTGAAACTTCTTCTAAAGCTTTACCTATATTTTTGTGTGATTTATATTCACTTAATTGATAATAATCATTTTCTTCCATTTGTTTAGCTCTTTTAGAAACTATATTAACTAATAAAAATTTAGAACCTACTACATTTAATAATTTATCTATTGAAGGATATATCATACTCTTCACCGTCCTTTTATTATAACCTCTATATTAAGCATATAACATATTTTTTTTAAGTTCAAGCAACTTGACACAATTTTACATTATTTTATTATATCTAATATTAATTTAGGGTTGCTTTTTAACTCTTCTTCTATAGTGAAACATTCTAATATTTCACTAATACTAATATCTTTATCTTTTAAATAAACTTTAACTAACTCTTCTTCTTTTTCTACATAATCTCCAACTTTTTTACTTAAAACAAGACCTACTTCATAATCTATTTTATCTTCTAATGTATTTCTTCCAGCACCTATTTTTTTAGCTATTTCACCAATATGAAGAGCATCTATATTATTAATATACCCTTCTCTATCACTTTTTATAGAAAATACTTTATCAGATATTTTGATATTATTTATTTTACCACCTTGTGCTTTTACAAGTTCTTCAAACTTTTTATAAGCTTCACCATTATTTAATTGTTTAAATAATAAGTTTTTAGCTTCATTATTAGGCATTTTATTTACAGCACCTATTATTATTGAACAAAGTGTAATTACTACTTCAAGTAAATCACTTGGTCCATTACCTTGTAATGTATCTATTGCTTCTTTTACTTCTAAAGAATTACCAACTGCATTACCTAATGGTTCTTCCATATTAGTTATTAAACAAATAGTAGGTTTTCTATATGCCTTACCTATTCTAACCATTAATTTAGCAAGTGCTTTTGCTGAATCTATATTTTTCATTAAAGCTCCATTACCTACTTTAACATCTATCATTATTATATCTGCACCACTAGCAATCTTTTTAGACATAATACTAGATGCGATTAAAGGTAATGATTCTACTGTACCTGTAACATCTCTTAGTGCATATATCTTTTTATCTGCAGGAACTAAATCAGCAGTCTGGCCTACTAAAGCAATATTTATATCATTAACTTGTTTTATAAATTTTTTCTCAGTTAATTTTGTATTAAATCCTTCTATTGATTCTAATTTATCAATAGTTCCACCTGTATGCCCTAATCCTCTACCACTCATTTTGGCTATCTTAATTCCAAGGGAAGCTAAAAGAGGTCCAAGTACTAGAGTTACTTTATCTCCTACGCCACCAGTTGAATGTTTATCAACAATTAAACCATCTATTTTACTTAAATCTAAAACATCTCCACTTTTAATCATTATATCTGTTAAATCTATAGTTTCTCTAGCAGTCATACCATTTAATACAATAGCCATTAATAGTGAACTCATTTGATAATCTTTAACTGACCCATCTAAATATCCATTAACCGCAAATTCAATTTCTTCTCTAGTTAACTGTTTTCTATTTCTTTTTTTATTTATTATATCTATAATTGTCATACCATCACCTATTATAAGTATATCATAATAATTAATTTTTTAATATATTATTTTAAAATATAATTAGTTTTGCAAATGGAAATATTAAGTGTCCTCACATTTCGTTACCTAAAATGTAAGTATTTTACATACCTAATAATATCATATTTGAACTTTTATAGTCAAACATTGCTCTTGGATAATTGTTTAACCAA
>CALVVM010000043.1 GCA_944363855.1 uncultured Bacilli bacterium | reverse complement strand
TCACTATCTCAACTTCACACCAGAAATTCTTGCTTTTTTTCAAAACTTCACACTAGAAATTCTTGCTTTTTTATTTTTCGCATCTATTTTTATAGAATTTTACTTCACACCAGAAATCCTAGACCCTTTTTAATAGTTTTCACTTATATATTTTTTTAATACATCCTTTTTATTTTCGAGCAATTTATTAACTAATTTATATTCTAAATCATCAAATATTTCTCTTAAAAATTTACCAGGTTTTCTATTTAATAATTCACATATCTCTTTAGCTTCTATTTTTATATCTGTTTTATTATGAATATATAAACTATTATATCTTTCATTAACTATTTTTTTATCTACACCTTTTATCTCACTAACTATTGTAGAAATATATAATCCATAGTTATATAAGTTATTATAATTTAGTAAATCTTTATCTAATAATTCATTTATTTTTATTATAGATTCTTTTTCGGCATTATTAAATGTATATTTGTCAAGAACATCAAGTTGTGCCCATATTCCTATTAAATAAGTTGTAGGTACTAAACTATCTAAGTTAGATAATTCTAACTCTTTATCTAGTTCTAATTCCTTTATTAAGCTTATCCCTTTATCTCTATTAGGACTTGAAAATATTTTATCTAGTTCTTCTTTTTTTCTATAGTAAGATAAGTTTTTTAATAATCCTCTATGTTTTCTTATAGCTTTCTTCAAGTCTTCATCTAAATTAAAATTTAATACAGTAGCAAATCTAATAGCTCTAAGTATTCTAAGTGAATCTTCATATATTTTTAAATCAGCATTACCTACTGTTCTAATTAGTTTCTTATCTATATCATCTTTACCATTTAATAAGTCTATTATTATCCCTTCACTATCTATACACATAGTATTCATAGTAAAGTCTCTTCTTTTTAAATCATCTAATAGATTATCTACATATTCTATTTCTATAGGCTTTCTATTATTTAAATATTTAATATCTTTTCTAAATGTAGTTATTTCAAATCTATTACCATGACTAATTAAAGTTACTGAGCCATACTGTTCAGCAGGGAGTATTGAATCTCCAAATATTTGTTTCAATTCTTTTGGAGTAGCATTTGTACATATATCGTAATCTATACTAGCTCTATCTATATATAAATCTCTAGGATATCCACCTACTAAATAAGCTTGGAATCCATGATTATTTATTTTTTTAAGTGTGCTTAGAGCAACTTCATTCATTCTATCACCTATTTAATTATATCAAATTTTTTAAATTAGATAAAGAAAAAAAGCATTATTAGTTTAATGCTTCTTTTAATTTAGATCCAGCTTTTCCTTTAACTGCAACTCTTGCAGGGATTTTAACTGTTTCACCAGTTCTTGGATTACGTCCTTCTTTAGCAGCTTTCTTTTCTGCACTGAAAGTAAAGAATCCTGTTAAAGTTACTTTTCCATTTTCTTTTAATCCTTTTGTTACTCCACCCATGAAAGCATCAAGTGCACGAGTAGCATCAGCTTTTGTTAATCCAGCTTCTTCAGCTATATAACTTACTAAATCTGTTTTAGTCATTTTGACTACCTCCCTATCTAATCAATAAGCTATCTTGCTTACAATCTAATATTACCATATCTGGGGGCGGTTTGCAACAATTTTTGGTAAAAAAATGTAATTTTTGCTTATTTTTCAAAGAAAAACTATTTATTTTTCTTTAAATAGTTTTCAATTTCTTTAAATTCTGAAGTTTTTAAATCAGTATTACTTAATTCTTCAAATAATTTCTTTTGTTTTTTATCTATTTTACTTGGAATTACTACATTTATTATTACATACATATTACCTTTAGAACCGGAATGTAAATCTTCTACACCTTTTCCTTTAAGCCTATGTTTGTCTCCTGTATTAGCACCTGACTCTATAGTTAATTTAACATTTCCATATAAAGTTGGAATTTCTTTTTTACATCCTAATACAGCTTCAGTAATAGTAAGTGGAAGTTCCAAATAAATATCATTTCCATCTCTTTCAAAAAGCGGATGTTCTTTAACTCTAAATTCTAAGTATAAATCACCATTTTCTCCACCATTAGTTCCACTATCACCTTTACCAGCAAGTCTTAAACGATTTCCAGTATCAACACCAGCAGGTATTTTAACATCTAAATCTTTGTTCTTTCTAACACTTCCAGTACCTCTACAATGTGAACAAGTAGATTCATAAGTTTTTCCTTTACCATGACAATCTGGACAAGTTGTACGGGTGGCGAATGTTCCAAAAAGAGTACTTTGTTGCATAGTTACTGTACCATTACCATGACAAGTTGAACAAGTTTTTTCACCCTTACCACCTTTACCACGGCATTCATCACATTCATCATAGAAATCAACATTTATTTCTTTTTTACATCCAAATACAGCTTCATCAAAAGTTAAATCTACTCTCATTAATCTATCTGAACCACGGCGAGCCCTAGTAGTTTGTCTACCTCCACCACCAAAGCTAGAGAAGTTAGAAAATCTACTACCAAATCCACCACCGAATAATTCTTCAAATATATCACTGAAATCAAAATCAGAAAAATCAAATCCAGCTCCACCATTCATTTGATCGAATGCCGCATGACCAAATTGATCATATTGTTTTCTTTTTTGTTCATCACTTAAAACTGCATAAGCTTCTTGAGCTTCCTTAAACTTTTCTGCAGCATCTGGTTCTTTAGATACATCTGGGTGGTATTTCTTAGCTAATTTTCTAAAAGCACTTTTAATCTCTTTTTCATCAGCATTCTTAGAAACACCTAAGACCTCATAATAATCTTTTTTATTCATACTTCACCTACTTAATTAATTCTTTTAATTCATCTAATTTTTCTTTAAACAAAGTTAAAGCCTCTTCTATTGGTTTAGGAGTTTCCATATCCACTCCAACACGTTTTAATATATTTAAAGGATAATCATTACCACCACTACTTAAGAACGTTAAATAGTTTTCTTTAGTTTCATTATCTCCTTTAAGTATATGATTAGCAATTGATAAGGCACTACTTAATCCTGTTGCATATTTATAAACATAAAATGGTGTATAGAAATGTGGTATTCTAGCCCATTCATATCTTATATTATCATCACTAACTACATTATCTCCATAATATAATTTATTTAATTCATAATATGTATTTGAGATTTCTTCTTCTGTTAAAGGAATACCATCTTGTTCTTTCCCATGCATTAACATTTCAAATTCAGCAAACATGGTTTGTCTATATAAAGTAGTTCTTACAGTATCTAAGAAGTCTACTAAATAAAACATCTTCTCTTCCTTTGTTTTAGCATTTCTATACATATAATCATTTATTAAAACTTCATTAACTGTAGAAGCAATTTCAGCTAAAAATATAGGATAATTACTATCTACATAATTTTGACTTTTAGAATAATAAGAATGCATAGAATGACCTAATTCATGTCCCATAGTACTTACTGCATCTACAGTATCATTATAGTTAAGTAGTAAGTATGGATATGAGTCATAGCATCCCCAAGAATAAGCTCCTGATCTCTTACCCTCGCTTGGATAAATATCTATCCATTTTTCATCAAAAGCTTTATTTAAATCATTTAAGTATTTTTCACCTAATGGTTTTAAAGCTTCAAATAATATTTTTTTACCTTCTTCAAAAGGTATTTTAGAACTACTATTTTCAACTAAATCAACATATATATCATACATATGAAGTTCATCTAATTTTAATAATTTCTTTCTTAGTCCCATATAATCATACATTAAATTTAAGTTTTTGTGAACAGTATCTATTAAATTTTTATAAACACTTTCATCTATATTATCATTAAATAAACTTCTTTCTAAAGTTGAATTATATTTTTTTACATTAGTTACAAAAGATGATTCTTTTATTTCACCTAAATAAGTAGAAGCAAGTGTATTCTTTCTATTTTTATAATAATTATACATAGCATTAAAAGCACTTTCTCTTACACTTCTATCTTTACTTTGCATATAAACAATATAATTACTTTGAGTCAATTTAACATCTTCCCCATTTTCATTTTTTATATAACCTAAATCAATATCAGCATTGTTTAAACTACTAAAGGCCTCATGACAATTACCAAAAGCATTTATAGCTTTTACATATATATCTTCTTCTTTCTCTGTTAATGAATGTGGTTTAAAACGATATACATCTTCTAAATAAAATCTATATTCTTTTAACTTTTCATTTTCTTCAATATATTTTAAAACAGTTTCATAATCACTTTCCATCATTTCAGGTTCTATAAAAGAAAATTGTTCACTTAAACCTTCATTTAATTTTTCAATTTTCATCTTTAGTGATTTAGTTTCATTATCTTTAGTATCAACATCAAAAGCCATTTTAGAATAAACATATAATTTAGTTATTATTCTATCTTGTTCTTCTGTAAGTTTTAAGAATCTATATAAACTTTCACTACTATCCATAATATGAGATTTAAACTCTAGTATTTTAGGAGTAAGTTCATTTACTCTTTCAATATCTTTTTCTATTTCTTCATTATCTTTATACATTTTACTTAAATCCCATTTATATTCATTAGGTACTTCTTTTCTTGTTTTATATTCCATAGTATCTCCTTTTTATAATTTAAGAAGTTCTAGTTGCCTAGAACTTCATTTTATTTTTCTTCGTAATCAGCATCCATTACATCATCTTTTTTAGATTTTTTTTCTGTTTTTTCTTCTTCTGGTTGTTCTGCTTGATTAGCTTTAGCAGCTTCTTCATAAACCTTAGTAGCAAGTGCCATAGCAGATTCATTTAATTTTTCAGTTTTAGCTTTGATATCTTCAATATCATCTTTTTCTAAAGCTTCTTTTAACTCTTTGATTTGGTCCTCAGCTTTTTCTTTATCTTTAGAATCAACTTTATCTCCTAAATCTTTAATAGCTTTTTCAGTAGCAAAAATCATTTGTTCTGCTTCGTTTCTAGCATCAGCTTCTGCTTTACGTTTTTCATCTGCTTCACGATTTTCTTCAGCTTCTTTTACCATCTTATCTATTTCATCATCACTTAAATTAGTTGAAGATGTGATTGTTATTGATTGTTCTTTATTAGTTCCTAAATCTTTAGCTTTAACATTAACAATACCATTAGCATCTATATCGAAAGTAACTTCAATTTGTGGTACTCCTCTTGGTGCTGGAGGGATGTTTGTTAATTGGAATCTTCCTAAAGTTTTATTGTCTGCAGCCATTTGTCTTTCACCTTGTAAAATGTGAATATCTACTGCAGGTTGATTATCAGCAGCTGTTGAGAATACTTGTGATTTACTTGTTGGAATTGTTGTATTTCTTGGAATTAATACTGTGCATATTCCACCTAATGTTTCAATTCCTAGTGATAAAGGTGTAACATCTAGAAGTACTATATCATTAACATCTCCTGTTAATACTCCACCTTGAATAGCAGCACCCATAGCAACTACTTCATCTGGATTAACTTCTTTAGATGGTTCTTTACCTAATTCTTTTTTAACTAATTTTTGTACCATTGGAATACGAGTAGATCCACCTACTAATATGACTTTATCTATATCACTAGCTTTTAATTTAGCATCTTTTAAAGCTTTTCTAACTGGTTCTAATGTAGATTCTACTAAATCACTTATTAAGCTTTCAAATTTAGCTCTAGTTAATGTAGTTTCATAGTTTAATTCAGCAGTAATAAATGGTAATGAAATATCAGTTGAAGTAGCACTTGATAAAGTCTTTTTAGCTTTTTCTGCTTCTTCTTTAATTCTTTGTAAAGCCATTTTATTATCACTTAAATCTACATCGTGTTCATTTTTAATATCTTTAATTATGTAATCAATAATTCTTTGGTCGAAGTCATCTCCACCAAGTTTATTATTACCACTTGTTGATTTAACTTCAAATACACCATCTCCAAGTTCAAGTATAGAAACATCGAATGTTCCTCCACCTAAGTCATATACTAAAACTGTTTGACTTTCTTCTTGTTTATCAAGTCCATAAGCTAAAGCAGCAGCAGTTGGTTCATTGATAATTCTTTCTACATTAAGTCCTGCAATTTTACCTGCATTTTTAGTTGCTTGTCTTTCAGCATCGTTAAAGTATGCTGGAACAGTTATGACTGCACTTGTTACTTTTTCTCCTAAGTAAGCTTCAGCAGTTTTCTTTAAATCTCCAAGAATCATAGCACTTATTTCTTCTGGAGTATATTCTTTTCCATTAGCTTTAACTTTCTTTTTAGTACCCATTAATCTTTTTATAGAACTAATTGTATCAGGATTAGTTACTGATTGATGTTTAGCGGTTTTACCTACTAAAATATCTCCTTTTTTGAAAGCTACTACTGAAGGAGTAGTTCTATCTCCATCAGCATTTACTATTACTTTAGCTTCCCCACCTTCAAATACACTTACACAACTATTAGTTGTACCTAAATCTATACCTATTGTTTTACTCATAATTTTCTCTCCTTTTCTTTATTATTTTTATCTTGTTCTTCAAATATTTTTCTTAGGTGTTCCCTTATATATTCTTGTTTTTCTTTAGATAACTGTTTAAATAATTCTTCAAACTCTTTAAACAGTTTATCTTGTTCTTCCCCTTCTTTAGTTAAAAGCAACATATATAATTTAAACTTACAATCTAATACTTCTTCATCATCGAAATATTTATCGTCTAAATCTAATTCATATGGCCGATATTTATAACCTATAGCAATAGAAGTAAGTAATAAAACTTCTCTTATTTTTTTCTTATCCATATTATTCACTTACTTTAACCATTGCAGGTCTTATAACTTTATCTTTATATATATAACCTTTTTGTAATACTTCAATTACCATACCAGGTTCTACACCTTCTCTTTGTTCTACCATAATAGCATTATGATATACAGGATCAAAAGGTTTATTAGCTCCATCTATTTGTTTAACTTCAAAGTTACCCATAATATTTTGCATACTACAATAAATCATTTTGAATCCTTCAAGAAATTTAGATACTTCATCATCTAAATTATCATCATCAAGTTTAATTGCTCTTTCAAAGTTATCCATAATTGGAAGCATTTGTTTAATCAAATCTTCATTACAGAACTTTAACATTCTAACTACTTCTTCATCTTTTCTTTTTCTATAGTTAATTAAGTCTGCACGAGCAACTAAAACTTCTTGATCTTTCTTTTTTAATTCATCTTTTAATTCTTCTATAATTTCTTTATATTTATGCTTTTCTTTTTTCTTATCTTTTTTATCGTGTTCACAGTGACATTCATGTTCTTTATGTTCTCCACAATGACAATCTTCTGTACATTTTACATTTTCATTACATTCACATTCACTACCACAAGTACATTCTTCGCGACAATTACATTTCTTTTCTTCCATAATATCTTCCTATCTACTATCTATATTATCTTTTATATATTCTAAAAGAGTAATTACTCTTTCATATTCCATTCTCTTTGGACCTATTAAAGCAATTGTACCTTCTTCTCCATTGATAGTGTATTTTGTTTTAATAACTGTTACATCATCATCAAAATCATTCTCACTACCTATATAAATATTGATACCATTATCTTCTTCTTTAATATTTTTTACTATCTCTTTATCTTCAAACTTACTAATTATATCTCTAATCTTATCAGTATCATTGAACTCTGGTTGCATAAGTATATTCTTTCTACCATTAACTCTTACTGACTCATTTGTAAAATCACTAAAAGCTGTATAGAACGCATTATATAAAACTTCGTGTTGTTTTACATATTGAGCAATAATTGGTTTTATTTGATATTCTAACACTTCACTAACACTATCTATACTAGTTCCAACTATTAACTTATTTATTAAATCAACAGTTTGTTTTATTTCAATAGAATCAACATCACCAGGTATATAGATAGATTTGTGTTCTACATGACCTTTATCAGTAACAACTATAGCTACTATATTGTTTTTATCTATTGGAATAACTTCAACCTTTTGAACTAAGTTAAGACTAGATTTCTTTCCAAGTACTATGGTAGTATAATGTGTTAATTCTGATATAATTTCCATACTCTTTAAAATTATATCATTTACTACTAGTGATTTATTGTCAACTATTGTTTGAAGTTTTAACATATCTTCACCATTAAGTTCTCTTGGAGTCATAATATTATCTACATAATATCTATAACCTTTCTCACTTGGAACTCTACCTGAAGATATATGAGTTTTTTCTAGTAAACCAATCTCTTCTAAATAATTCATTTCAGATCTTATTGTCGCACTAGAACACTTCATAGAATCACATAAAGCCTTACTACCTACAGGTCTTGCAGTCTTTATATAATCTTCAACAATTAGTTTAAGTAGTTCTTCTTGTCTTTTACTAACCACTTAATCACCTCACTTTTATTATATAAGTTTTTTTATTTTATATAACAATTTTTTAGCACTATTGTTTCTCAAGTGCTAAATACAGTATAACACTAAAAATTAGCACTGTCAATAGGGAGAGTGCTAATTTCATAATTTTTTCACAATTTACAAAAAAAGACGACCTTGCGGTCGTCTACATCGAACTCCGTTCGACTTACCCATGTACTCTACTCATACATGGTTGAAATCTTTTGTTCCTTTCTTTTTTCTTTCTTTACTCTTAATCGTTTGAAGAGTTTAGATTGATAGATTTATAACTGGACGAGCCCCGCCGTAGCGAGCATCGAGGACTTCGTAGTTGCCGGCATAGCCTCTGTAGTACACATTCCACGCAACGCCAGAGTAAGAAGCATAAGAAGAAAGCGTCCAGTATCCGGATACTCCTGATACTGCTGTTCTAGTTGGATAAGCTGATGTATATTCATTTAAATGATCTACCATCCATAATGGACATGTTCCTGATGAAGCACTTACTATATCACATCCTGTTGCTCCTACTTCACTTAAATATGGTAATCTTGCATTTGTTGTGTATGTTATTGCCATATTATGTGTTTCTCCTGCATCGTCTGTAAATGTACTTATTGTTTGTGGATTAACATTTGTCCAACTTGCTGTTGCATCTTGTAGGTATTCAATTGCACTTATTGGTCCAAATGAATTGTTATCTTCATAACTATTCCATTTTGTTCCACCTACATCTTCTCTTTCATAATCTGTTTGTGTTATCCATGCTACTAATCCTTTATCTGTTGGATTTGCTTCTTTTATTGCTTCTCCTGTTCTTGTGATATTGCTGTCCATGATTAAGTTTACACTTCCACTTGTAGCATTTGTTAATACATAAAATATTTGATCATATCCTTCTTTATTTGGGTCTACATCACATTCATATTTATCTCCTGCTGTATATGTTCCTTCTGTAGCTACACTTAGTGGATTACATATACCTATTGTTCCTGCAAGTGATGGTGTTTCTTCTTCTATACCGTAACTGTATTGTTTCTCCCCACCATTTACTGTACAACCCTCTAATGAAACTTTTCCATCTTCTCCTATTATTACATTTGTACAATCCACTTTTCCTTCATACTCTGGTTTAAATGGCAATGGGTTAGATTCATTATATGTTCCTGGTAATACTTCATTCCCTGTTC
>CALVVM010000042.1 GCA_944363855.1 uncultured Bacilli bacterium | reverse complement strand
TTTCATTATGCAAAAATTTAATATAAATAATGATAAAAACTAGTAAAATAACTAGTTTGAATAAAAAATATAAAAATTTTATAAAGTTTTGTATAGAAAATACTTGACTTTATTATGAGAGGAGATAAAAAATGAATTTGTTAGAGTGTAAAAATTTAAGTAAGAATTATGGAACAAAACAAGCACTTAAAAATGTTAATTTAGTTATACCAAAAGGAAAAATAATTGGACTTCTTGGTAAAAATGGAAGTGGTAAAACAACTTTAATAAAACTTATAAATGATTTACTTGTTCCAACTAGTGGTGAAATATTAGTAAATGGAAAAACTATAGGCGTAGAAAGTAAAAAAATAATATCTTACTTACCTGAGAGAACTTATTTAGATAAATCTATGAAAGTAATAGATGTTATAAATTATTTTGAAGAATTCTATGATAATTTTGATTCTAAAAAAGCAAAGAAACTAATTAAAGATTTAGATTTAGATTTGAATAGTAGATTAACTAATATGAGTAAAGGTATGCAAGAGAAAGTTCAACTTGTACTTGTTATGTCAAGATGTGCAGACTTATATATATTAGATGAACCATTAGGTGGTGTAGACCCTGCAACAAGAGATTATATACTTGATACAATACTTTCTAATTTTAATGAAGGTGCAAGTGTAATTATTTCAACTCATCTTATTTCAGATATAGAAAGGATATTAGATGAAGTAATATTTATAGATAAAGGTAAGATAGTTTTAACTAGTGATACTGATACATTAAGAGAAAAAGAAAATACAAGTATAGATGAAATATTTAGGAGGATGTTTAAATGTTAAAGAAATTATTAAAACATGATTTAAAGTGGATATTTAAATTACTAATAGTATTTTATTCAATTGCTCTAGTTTTTTCAATTCTTACAAGAATATTCTTAAGTATAGATGGGTCTACTGTATTTAATGTAATAGGTAAGATATGTAGTGGAGTTACAATAAGTTTTATATTTAATATACTTATAAATAATATAATGAGATGTTGGGCTAGGTTTACAAGAAACTTATATGGAGATGAATCTTATTTAACTCATACACTTCCAATAGAGAAAAAAACAATATTTACTTCAAAATTCTTAATGGGAATAATAACAATGTTCACAAGTGTTTTAGTAATATTACTTACTTTGTTTATTGCTTATTATTCAAAAGAAAATATAGAATGGATAAAGACATCTTTAAATATAATTGCTAGTATTTATAATAGTACAGTTGTAAAATTATTATTAGTAATATTTATAGTATTCTTCTTAGAAATGGTATTTACAATATTTGCAGGTTACATAGGTATATTACTTGGACATAGAAGTAATAACAAAAGAATTGTTAAATCTGTTATATATGGATTTATTACTTATTTATTAACACAAACTTTAACTTTAGTAATTATGTTTATATGTGGACTATTTAATAAAGATATTATGAATTTATTTACTACTAATACTATAGCAAATATTGATATATTAAAAACTATAATGTATGGAGCAATCCTTCTATATATTATTTATATAATCATTTATTATGTAATAGGTCTTAAATTATTTAAAAAAGGAATTAATGTAGATTAACTAATTTGTTAATCTATTTTTGTGATATAATTAAATTGTAGGTGATAATGTGAAAACAAAAGATATTTTTGTAAGTAATAATAGTATTGCAGATAGTTTTATAAAAAGTCACGAATATCCATTTGAAGTTTTGCCTAATATTAAAAATTATATCCTTAAATTAGGAGAAAGCTTAAGTAATGATTATGAGAAAACAGGCGATAATATTTGGATACACAAAAGTGCTAATGTAAATAAATTTGCTGAAATTACTGGCCCTTGTATAATTGATGAAGGTGCTGAAATAAGATTTAATGCTTATATTAGAGGAAATGTTATTATAGGTAAAAATAGTGTTTTAGGTAATTCTTGTGAGATAAAAAATTCTATTCTTTATGATAATGTTCAAGTCCCACATTTTAATTATGTAGGAGATTCAATATTAGGTTATAAATCACATATGGGTGCTAGTTCTATTATTTCTAATTTAAAAAGTACAAAAACTAATGTTGTAATAAAATATAAAGATGAAAAAATTAAAACCAATTTAAAAAAGGTTGGTGCTTTTTTAGGAGATAATGTAGAGGTAGGGTGTGGTAGTGTTTTAAATCCTGGGACAATAATTATGCCTAATACCAATATTTATCCTTTAATAAGTGTTAGAGGGGTAATAGAAAGCGATTCTATTGTTAAAGATATGAATAACATAGTAAGAAAAAATCAGGAGATGTAATAATGGAAAGAAAACAATTAACAAAAGAAATAATTAATAAAGATTTAAAAGAAATAGGGAAAATTCATCCATTTGTAATAATAGTGTCATTAATTATTATTTGTGCTAGTACATATGAAGTATTTAAAAATATAAGTAATGAAGAAATATTACAAATAATATTTCCTGTTATAGGAATATTATTTGGTATAATATGTTTTATTAGTGTTTTAAAAAAGGATAGAGCTTTAAAAGGAAGTTATTCTATAAAAGAAGGGTTTGTTGAAAAAGTTTTTTATGATAATAGTAAAAATGTATATAAAATATTAATTATAGGATTAAAAGGAATTATAATAACTTCAAATAGTTTTTCAATAAATGAAAATGTATATGTTGTTTATTATAAAAATAGGGCACTAATGTGTTACAGTAAAAATTTATTTTATTTATAAAATATAGGTATTTTAAAACATAACTATCATATAATAGAGTATAGTTAACGGTATAATGTCGGCTGGAGTTTTTTCACTTTTTTTATAAATGGAAAAAGTAAGTGTCCGAAAAGGACATAAAAAAAGACACATAGAATTACCTATGATACAATGTAAGTGAGTAAACAAACATTGGAGGTAAAAATATGTGTCTTAATAATTATAACAAA
>CALVVM010000041.1 GCA_944363855.1 uncultured Bacilli bacterium | reverse complement strand
AATAAATTAAGATCACTTATATCGGTGATAGAAGGAATCGTAACCACTAAAGAAGCTAAGAATCCTTCTATAAATGTTTTAATTAATTTCCCAACAAACTTGTCGTTCAAAATTTTCTTCATTTTTTTTTTCCTTTGTTTCATTTGGTAGTTTATATAATGCGTTAATCATAGAAGTAGCCATATCATTTTTCTTTAGTTTATTATAATTAACATAAATTTCATTTGCATTTTCTTTCATATAACTAGGACAATAACCTAATTTTGAATAAGTTTCATATATTCTAACAATTTCATTTTTTAATAGTGCTTCTAAACCATTCCTTAAACCTGCATATTGTTTAAAAACATATATTATTCCACTTGTTATAGCAGTTAATAATATTTCAACCCAATATTTTAAAATTATTTGTATCATATTTCACCTCACAAAAAAGATATTGCTTGCAATATCTTTCTTATTTTATTTTTTTTATGATTTTATTCACTTTTTTTCTAATATAACTATCTTCACAGTTTTGATATTTTTCATAATATTTAATATACTTATCAGTCTTATCTATCGCATACAAAGCCTCTAAGCAAAATACGATTACGCCACTATCTTTTTCTTCTAAAATGTTTAAAATTATAGGGATCGCCTCTTTTATTTTTAACTTACCTACAACTTCAAGCAATCCCCATCTATTTTCTCCCAATTCTTTTTTACTTAAAAATTTTAGATAGTAATCTTTATAATCCAAATTTGTAGTATTAATTATAAAATTATTTATAGCCGATTCATGTGTAACATTATTTCTAAGAAGTTCTTCTAAAAAAAATGGTATCAAATCATGGCTTGTAGATGGCTCTAATAAAGAAACATAATATTCTTTTTCATTAATTAAAGAAGAATTTTTATAATATTTTAGTATTATATCTCTAGCACCTGTCGCATCATCTCGAATCACTTCTTTGAATTGAGGTGATAGTTCAAATTTAAATCCAGCTCTTTTTATTTCTTTTTCAAACTGTCTTATTGTACTTCTCGGCGGATATCTATAAAAAATATCTTCAATATAATATTCTAGTTTCATATAAATTCTAAAAAAAGAATTATGAATTAATTTATCGGAAGGACAATTTTTTAAATAATTTTTGATTTTTATAACACTGGTAATTATAATCGTAACTATCACAAATATTAATATATATATAAGTATGACAACTTTATTCATAAACATCCTCCCAATAATAATTTTTTTACCAAGGTAAATATTTTATAATAATTTTATGTTCTTTAACAGCTCTTTGTAAGGCTCCTGATAATTGTGTATTACTCCTTACTCTTACAATCATTTTATAACCCTTTTCAGTTGCATAAGTATTAAAATCTCTTAATTGTCTTGTATAAGATAATTTTTTTACATTTTTTACATCCCCTATTATTTTTTTCTTTTCATTTAAGATATCTGGGATTCTTTTTCTATTATTAACTGTTATTGTTGTTTTCTTTTTATTTGCACCGCCAAATTTTTCTCCTATCTTCCCAACATTGGCAGATGTTCCAGTAGTAGCTTTTGTTACGGCCGTTTTAGCGATTGTACCAACTACTAATCCAACTACAGTTCCTACCGCAGCTCCAACTGCTGCTCCTTTAACAACTTCTTTTGCGCTAACTTTGCCAGTTTTTGCTTTCGATTTTGCGGCTCCTATGATTCCACCAGATAAAGCTCCAGCTACTGCACCTATTATCATACAACTTAATATCAATCCAATCTCACCGCTTGGGTCAAATTGATTGATTGGATTATTATTACAATAATTATATAGATTATAATTTATAGTATCGGCATTAGTACCAAGTGCTGAATCTACACTTATAAATCTACCCCAACTAGGATTATAATATCTACTATTTAAATAATATAATTTTGTTTCTTTATCGTAATAATATTGTCTATATCTAAATGGATTTATATTTCCAATATGACTGTTATTACTTGATATATCCATATCATTTTCATCTAAAATCGATATTAAATTTCCCCAACTATCATATTGATATTTACAAACCAAATTACTTTGTTCATCTATTATTGCTATAATATCTTTTTGGGCATTTTTTATATAATAATATATGTTACCATCATATCTAAATCCAACTAATTCCGCTAATTCATCATATATATATGATATCACAGAGTCTCCACATTTTTCAAGTACTATAGTATCGTTTTCAAGATAATAATTTGTTTCTACACTATTTACTATTTTACTAGTTCTTATTCCATCTTTATTATATTTATAATCTATTTGATTACTTGAATCTACATATTTTATTAATTGTCTTCCATTTATCCAATTTAAGCTAATATTTGCTCCTATATTTGTGACATTACCCATTCCATCATAAATAATTGTTTGTTCACCATATTTAGTTAACTGATCTTGCCATTCAGAATTATTATATTCAAAATTAATATCCGATTTTATATTAAAACTATTCAAATCATATGTTTTTTTGTTCAATAAATTTCCACTATTGTCATAAATATAAATTATATGTTCGTTATAAATATAATTTTTTTCTTTTATTAGTTGATTATAGTTATCATAATAATATCTGTTTTCTAAATTGTTATTATGATATATATGCGTTACATTATTATTTTTATCATATTTATATTCATATTCATCACCATTATTTTTCAAACTTTTTATTAATAAAGTAGTTCTTTTACCATTTGTAACATATTTATAATTTGTTATTAAAACATTATTTGCATTTATACTTACTAATCTCGACAAATTATCATATGCATAATTTATTTCAGTATCACCAAAATCTGATTTTATTAACATTTCATCATCATTATAAGTACTATCATTAGTGTAAATATTATCTTCTAATTTGTATATTGAATTGATTATGTTATCATTGCCGTTATATTTATAGTTAATTGAAAATTCATTTACACAATAATTAACTAATTTTTTAGAAAAATCATAATTATACTTTATGATTTCATTTTGTGCTATGATTTTAGCTAAATTTCCACTATTATCATATTTAAAATTATATTCGTTATCCATTGTAATTAATTTTTTTATTCTATCAAAATAATCATATTCAAAACTTAATTCATTATTATTACCATAAACTAATTTTAATAAGTTTCCATTATTTTCTTCATAATTATTAGTAATTAATGGAGTATTTCCTATTTTTAATTGTTTTAAATTTAAAAAATTATCATATATAAAATTAAAAATATTAGTTCCTTGCGTGATTTTAGATAACTTATTTTGACTATTATAATCATAGTATATATTTCTGTTGCCTAGATTAATATTTATTAAATTTTTATTATTATCATAATTATATGTTATTATGTTTTCGTTTGCATCCTTAAAGGTTTTTAGCAAACCATTATTATCATAATTATAATAAGCAACATTTAAATTTTCATCTATTGTTTTAGTAATAAATTTACCATCTTCCGTATACTCAGCAGTATTTTCTATAAATTCATTGTTTATCGTTTCTATATAGAATTGAAAATTACAGTCATCTTCAATTAATGAAGATATTATAATTGTATTTTCATTAAATTTTAAATAATTTTCATTAGATTTTAATTTTATTAAGTAACTTCCATTATCATTTTTTATTAGCGAAAATAAAGAATTATCATTATCATAATCACTTAATTTAAGAGTATTGTCTTTAATAGTTAAATATTTGTTTAATAAAATAGGATGTTGGATTGTATAATATTCTCCTTCTTTTTCAAATTTCCAAATATTATGTCCACATTTATCTATTATTAAATCAAATATACCTTCTTTATATCTTAAACATTTTTCAGTTCCCTTTAATCTAATAATATAATTATCTTCATTCAATTCTATAGGCATTTTTTTTATAACACTAGTTTTTATTGGATTACCGAATGAATCATAATATATACTGTTATAAATACCTGTAGAAGTAATACTATTTAAAACTCTTTCTATATCTTCATTATCATTTTCATAATATACACTTTTTCCCATCTCATCTGTTAATTTTATTAATTGATTATTTTTATCGTATTTTAATTTCTGCGAATTGTTATCTAATTTACCTATGTATTTTAGATTTCCATTTTCATCATAGTTGTAAACAATATTTCTAGCATCTTTAAATAAACATAAATTCGTGATATAAAGATTATTAGCATTAAACACTTGTGAAAATTCTAAATTTATTTGATTATAATCTTTTTCGGCAAAAAATATTGCTTCAAAGTATTGCCATTCATTTTCATTTGGAACAAATGGTCTACTTGGCAAGACACAGCGACCATAGCTTTCATCTAAATATCTAAATGTTATTGCAACATCATTCATTATACTAGCGCCTAATCCATATTCTCCTATAAATCCTTCGTTTTTATACCAAAAAGAAATTTGATATCTATCACCCAATTTTCCATCAATGTTAAAATCTTTGGATAAAGAAGTTCTATTAACAGGATTCATAATTATTTTTAATGCTTTCTTCCCATTATCTAGACTTACAACCTCAAAATAATTTGTTGGGTCTATTTTAACAAACTCTTCTGTATCTATACATTCTAAAGTCCAGTCTGTTAAACCATTAGAAAAATCTGAATTTTCTAACATATTATATCTATTTGCAACTTCTCCTTCCTCTAATTGTATATCATCGATATATGTTGTCCCAGCTTCATCAAAATATATTTTTATAACTAAGTTACTATTTGCATCTTCAGGATAATTAATGCTTATATCAAATTTCTCAAAATTTTCATTAATTGAGATTATATCACTAATTTCTTCAACAAATTCATCTTCTTTTAAATAAGATAATGATAATCTTAATTTATTTGAATTGTTTATATATGCACTAAAAGTATAAAAATGGCCTTTAGAGACATTGACTTCTTGTGTTATAAAACTATTTTCATTATTAGTTGTAACCTTTAAACTATTATTTCCTGTTTTCTTTTGCTCATTAGAAATTTCCAAAGTACAATTTTCATCACCATTAAATAGAAGTGTCGATTGCTCAAAACTTGTATTTCTTAAATAATTTTTAATATATTTGTTTGGAATATTAGATTCTAACAATCTATTTTTTGTTTTACTATTTTGCCCTATTTGGCCCTCATCAAATCTTTGCATAGAACCATAAGCATCATCTACCGTTTCATTAGAACTTAAGGAACTAAATGAGATTGGATTACCGAATGAATTGAATGTTATTGTTTGCACCCTATTTTTATTATCTTTAAAAGTTGTTGAATCAAACCCATAACTTACTTCAAAAAATTGTCCTTGTTCATTTTCTAGTCCGATTTCTGAAACTTTTTTTATTCTGTATGGAAGTTCATTACAATATTCATAATTTATTCTTTTCCCTGTTTCATCTATTATTGCAGATATAATATTTTTATCATTGTAAACAAACATAGTAACACCTAAATTTGTAGTTATGTTTAAAATTTTATCGCTATCATAATTTACATGAACAGTTTCATATGGACTTAACACAGTCATTTTATTTGTTTCATATGTTAGATTAATCATATTACCTGTTGCATCTATTATTTTAGAAATCTTATTATCACTATTGTAAGATATTGTAACTATATTTCCAATTGGATCTTTTATTTCACTCAAATATGCAAGCCCATTATTTTTAATAAATTTTAATTTATTAAAATCACTATCAGTCAAAAGATATTCGTTTGTTAAATCTTCTACAGTTAAATTCAATCCATCTTCATCTATATATTTATCATTTTCTTTTACAAAATAATGAATAGTTCCATCCTCATCCACATACTCTAAATATGTTACACCATCTATGTTTTCCTCTTTTAAAGTTTGTGTAAAGTTTAATCTAAAACCTTTTCCATAACCTATATTGTTATTTAAAATTACATCGTTAGTATTATATACTAAATTTAAATTTACTGGCATTGTTCCACCTACAGTTCCACCCAAATCAAATACAGTTGTTAAATTACCATTATAACTATTTACAAATGAGTCACCATTTTCAAAATTTTGTTCTATATAATTCATATAGTCTTCTAAACCATTTTGATTTCTATAAACAACTGATAAAATTGGTTTAGGATTATCTCCACTTTCTGTATTGTTTTTTGAAAAAAACATTGGAATATTATTATCAACGTATTTTTCATCATTTAATTTTAACAATATACCATTATTAGGAGTATTCGCATACCATTTTCTAACTAAATTTGTTAAATTAGCTCCATTTATCCAATCTGTATAGTGAGTACCTATATATTCGCTATTTCTCCACCCTTCAAACGAAGCTTCTATTCTAGGATCATATTTATCATTAATATTATTCCAATTTGCGGCTGTCTCATCCCAATCCTCTGTTACTCTATGAATATTTATTATTCTACAATCATATGTAGTCAAATCTATAGGATATCCTACCAAAGATAATATTGCTTCAACAACCTGACTCCCTGTTCCAATTGTAGGTAAATCAAATTTTATTAAGGTTCTATTAATAATATCTTGATTATTAACTTTCTCAACACCAACTTTTAATACATCTTGACTATTTCTATCGGTTCCAGTATCTCCTTGATAAATATAAGTGTCATAAACACTATTGTTTTGGCCCTCATTAGTTATAGTAGGATCTATTACAACTGGATATATGGCATTATCTAACCACTCTTTATCTAATATTAATTCTAGTTTATAACATTCTTTTGCTTGTATTAAATTATAATAAATTTCTTTATTATAGTTATTATTAGAATCTATCATATATGGAGCATCTAATGTAAATACTATTTTTCCATTATTTTTAGCTAAAATGGCTTTATTATCAATTTCTAATTGTAAATTAGTTTTTACAGAAAAACACAATTTATTAGGAACAGAGTTTTTATTTTTTATTATTATATTTTCTTTTACTTTTGTAGGCATTACTTTATATTCTAAATCAATACCATTTAATACTTCCTCATATATAACCGAATCAGATAATTTTGATATATTATCTTTTTTTACAACAGGAACATTATTACTATCTAATAAGTTAATTTCAAGAAAATGATTATCTTCTTCAACTTTCATCAATGAATCAGTACTATTTTCTTTAAAATAAACCTTATATTCATTCTTATTATTTGTATAATAACCATTTTCTTTTACAAGAGTATTATCTATTTCTTTATATTCATTTCCTTTTTTAAAGTGAATATCTTCACCATAAACTTTAGCTATTATAGTTCCATCTTCTTGTAAAAAATGTTTTTCTCTTTTTTTTCTTAATTTTTTTAATTCTATTTCTTTCATTTATTCACCTCTTTTTATAAAGTTTTAATTTTTAGAAAAATTAATTTATTATTTAGTTAATTAAATATTATATTTTGTTTTTTCTATATTAAATTTAAATATTTTTTTAAACAAAAAAGAACATTAAGCCGTTCTTTTCCACATATAGCATGTTATATATGGTTGTAAATTTGTATGAGCTGCTGAACCACCAGTATTAGAAATTGAATGTGAATGCCCACCTGATGAGTTCATAGATGGTGGAACAGCTGATCCATCTGCTTCATATCTAATATGTGAAACTGCTTTATATGTACCATTGCTAATTCCATATGTTTGAAGGAATCCTGTAAATGTATGTGTATGTGCACCAGTACCACTTAATCCATGTGAATGTGACGGGATTTGTGAAGTTGTTAAAGTAACTTCCTTGCTTCCACCTGTTTTTTCAACAGAATTAAATTCAGCTTGCGTTGTATCAACGCCTACAATACATTTACCTGAACCCCATAATTCCCAAGATCCACCAAAATATGTACTTGGATTTGTTTCATTTACTGATAAATAAATACTTCCTACAGGATATATTGTTTGCGCTTGTATATTGCTATTATTAACATTAATACTATTTACAGTTAAATTACCTTCATTATCTAAACTAAATTTATTATTTTTAGATGTTATACATGCAACATTAGCATTATCTACTTCTATATTTAATATATCTTCTGTTTTTGTAAAAGCATCTTTAAAATATATATCATCTAAAGAAAATTCACCATCATTTTTTAATTTATGAGAATAATACATTGCACTATTTAATATTAATCTATTAGCTTCAGTATTTTTAGGATAAACTAACTCAATATCCATTCCATCTGAAGAATAATTTGTGTAAATATAGTTTTCTCCTTCAAATAAAACTATTGGCACACTTTCAACTTCCTCAATTTCAGGTGTAGAGGCAAAATGTCTATTATCTTCTTCATCAAAATCAGTAATATTTCTTACAACATAAGTTTTCATATTAATATCATTATTTTCTACTACTAATTCCATTTTAAATTGATCAGAATCAAATCTTACATCTGATTCATAAAGATAAACTAATTGTCTACTTAACGGAAAAATATATTCTCTTCTTTCTGTAGAAGGATTATCCCTATCTTGTTTGTCAACATAGATTGTTATATTTGCTGGCATTACTTGAGTATAACTATTCCTTGAAATTTTTAATTCAAGTAATGCTGCATTTAGTGCATCAGTTAAATGGATTTGTCCTTCTCCACTAATTCTTTGCTCTGTTAAATTCATTTTAATCATCCTTTCATTATTAATTTTTATTATTTATATTTTTAAATTCCAATATCTATTATCAATATAAAAATTTAATTTTTAAATAAATATTAATTTCTCCTTTACTCCTTAAAAATAATTAAACAACTGACGATCCATCAGTTTCATAGGAATTTCACCTTTCTGAATTTCACAGAACCGTTCCGATTGCTTGAGGCTATCGCTAAACAGAAGTATCATTATCTCAATTATTTGTCATCGCATTATTAATGATCTATTAATATTTATAACCAAGTATTAATCGCAAGCGTACTTGTTAATGTGCTCAAAATAATTGTTTTGTATTTAATTATTTTTCTAAATTTTCAAAGAACTTATCCTCTAATGAAAAAGAGGAATTAGCGAAGGAGTTTAATTCCCCTTCACTATATTCCTCACTAAAATACATTTTTTGAAGTGTAAAATTTATTTTTTTAAAATTTTTTTCAATTTTGATAGTCCAGCATCTATACTATACTTAACTGCTCTACAAGAACAATGTTCTATATTGGCTATTTCTTGCAAAGTCATATCTTCAAAAAAATACATTTTTATTCTTCTCTTTTGAATATCAGGTAATTCAGAAATTTTTTTATATAAGTTTTCTAGCATAAATTTTTCTAATAATTTAGTTTCAGTATTTTTTTCTTTGATTTTTGATTTTTTATATAATGTTTCATCGCTTTGTTCTAAGTGTTCTATATGTCTATCATATTCATTTAATAATTTTAAATCATCTAATTCAAATTGATTCAACACCTCAAAAATATCCTGATTTATATCTATTTTATATTTCTTACCAGTATTATCACAAAATGATACTCTATATATTTTCATTTCCTCTATACTTTCTAATGTATAGGGATTATCCTTAGTTTTTCTTCTTTTTGGACGACTATCCATAATTATACCTCCTATCAATCAAATTTTTTATTTGAATTAATAAGAGGTGGTCCTCTAATTAAATAATTAAATACAAAAAAATTACCAAGCATGCTTAGTAAATAAACACACTTGGTAATTTTTATTAAAATCTTCTTATAAATAAAATTAAATATTACAGTATATTTCATTAAGCATCTTCCAATCAATGCAATGACTACCTAATGAAATTTGTAAATTTATATTGGTTATTTTTATATAGAAGGTGATAAATGATTGCATATTTGAATTTATAACTTCAACACATTACTTATACTGATATACACAACCATTATTCATTGCTTAAAATATAATTATATTTAAGTATGTAAAAAAAGTTATGTATATTAAAATAATAAATTCTTTCAATCTTGAAAATAGTAAATGTACCAAATATTGATTTTAGACACTTAAATCGTATTTTATTACAATAAACATTCAAAATTAAACATTTGAGGCAAAAAATTATATCAAAATATTTTTGATATAATTTTTTATATTATTCAACATGTTTTTCTATTAACATTGCACTAGTAACATCTCCTACTACATTAAGACAAGTGGCAGGCGGATCTACTATCCAACCTATTGTTGCGATTATAGGGAATGCTTCAAGTGGAAATCCATATAATGATACTATTAGCATCTCTCCTATTAGTCCTCCACCTGGAATACCTGACATAACTACTCCAGATAGTACTGCAATTAAGATAGCGATTAAATATGTATCAATACCTGTAAAACTTTTGCCAAATATTCCAAAAAGGAAAGCTATTTTTAGTATTGAAGCCATAGCAGAACCTTCCATATGCATAGTAGCACCTATAGGAAGTGTTGTTCTAGCTATATCATCATCTATATTCAGTTTGTTTGCTGCATCTATATTAGAAGGAAGACTAGCAAGTGATGAACAAGTACCCAGAGAAGTTACTGTAGGTGTAAAAATATGTTTAACGAAATCTTTAACTCCTTTTTTACCTCTTGCAATATAACTATATACTGTATAGAAAACTATATAATAGACTACTGCCATAATATAGTAAAATATCATACTTCTAGCATAACTACCTATTATTTCTTTACCATATTCTCCTACTAGAGCTGCAAAATAAGCACATAATCCTATTGGCGCATAATACATAACTATTTTAATTACATTCATCATGACTTTTGATATAGAATCTAGTACTTTTGAAATTTTATTAGATTCTGATTTAGTCATATTAACAGCAAATCCAAAAATACAAGAAAATATTATTAAAGGCAACATACTATTTTTAGATAATAATTGGTAGAAATCTCCTACTGTTACCATCTCAACTATCTTACTACCTATATCTATTGTTTCTTTAACACCACTAGTAAGACTTAAAGTTATATTCCCTACTGGATCAAATATTTTAACTCCTAGTAACATAAATAAAGCAGCTATACCACTAGTTATTATAAATACTATAAACATTACTCTAAATATTTTACCTAGTTTTCTTAAACTTTTAATACTAGATATACTGCTTGAAATAGTAAAGAATACGAGTGGTACTACAACTACATAAAGCATATTTATAAATATTGTTCCAATTGGTTTTAAATATACTGCATCTTTTTTTAATATTATTCCTAAAATACATCCTATAATTATTGAAGATAAAAGTATTATTGGAAATCTATAATTTTTCCACATTTTTTTTAACATCAAAAAACCTCCTAGTTAAATATATGTCAAAAAAAAAGACTAATACCTTTTTAGGAGTGTCCAAATTAATTATACCACTTTCATAATTGAAATAAAAGACTATTTTTTATAATTTTAAACATGTTATAATTATTATGATATTTATATAAAAACAGGAGGTACGTATGAAAAAAACAGGATTTGATAATGAATTATATGTTAAATCACAAATAGAAACTATAAAAGAAAGAATAAAAATGTTTGATAATAAACTATATTTAGAATTTGGTGGTAAACTTTTTGATGATCATCATGCTAAAAGAGTTTTACCTGGATTTAAACTTGATTCTAAAATTAGATTACTCGAAGAATTAAAAGATCAATGTGAGATTATTTTTTGTATAAATGCAAAAGATATTGAAAAGAAAATAAGAGCCGATTATGGTATTAGTTATGATATGGAAGTTATGAGACTAGTTGAAATATTTAGAAAACTTGGAATAACTGTTAATAGTGTTGTTATAACTTTATATAAGGGACAAAGTACTGCTTTAAGATTTAAAGAAAAATTAGAAAATATAGGAGTTAAAACTTATTTTCACACTTTCACTAAAGGATACCCTACTGATGTAGATGTTATTGTTAGTGAAGAAGGATATGGTGCTAATCCATATATTGAAACTACTAAACCATTAGTTATAGTAAATGCTCCAGGCCCTTGTAGTGGTAAACTAGCTACTTGCCTATCTCAGTTATACCATGAACATAAACGTGGTATAAAGGCTGGGTATGCCAAATTTGAAACATTCCCTGTATGGAACTTACCTTTAAAACATCCAGTTAATATGGCTTATGAAGCTGCTACTGCTGATTTAAATGATAAAAATATGATAGATTATTTTCACTTAGAAGCATACGGTATAAGTTCTGTTAATTATAATAGAGATTTAGAAGTTTTCCCAGTATTAAAAAATATTTTAAATAGAATAACTGGTGAAGATATTTATAAATCCCCTACTGATATGGGAGTTAATTCTATTGGTAACTGTATAACTAATGATGAAATAATTAAAGAAGCTGCTAAAAAAGAAATACTTAGAAGATATTATAAAGCTTTAGTAGATGCTAAAGAAGGTAAATGTGATGAAGAGATACCTAAAAGAATTAAACTTCTTATAAATGAACTTAAAATTAATAAAAACTTATTACCTGTTATAGAAGCAGCTAAAACAAAAGAAAAATTAAAGAAAAAAAGAGCTATGGCTCTAGAGTTAGAAGATGGTACTATTATTACAGGTAGAGAAACTAAATTACTTAGTCCTGCTGCTAGTTTAATTCTAAATAGCATTAAACATTTAACTGATATTCCTGACGAAATAGATTTACTCTCACCTAGTGTTTTAAAACCTATATTAAAATTGAAAAAAGAATCACTAAGTAATGGTAAAAATCTTAATTTAAATGATGTTTTAATTGCACTATCTATTTGTTCAGCAACTAATCCAATAGTTGAAAAAGCATTAAAAAATCTAAAAAAATTAAATAATACAGATTGTCATGCTACTTATATTGTTGAAAAAAACGATTTAAATGCTTTAAGAAGTTTACTTATTAATTTAACTTGTGAACCTATATTTTATAATGAATATTAAAAGGAATTTTTATGAAATTAAAGTATGTAAAAGTTACTAGAGATAATTTTATTATCGCATATGATATTCAAAAATCTATATGGCCAACTGGACCAGATTATGATAATTTTGAAGATAAAGCAAAAAATTGTAAAGATAATAATATTTCTTGGATTGTATATCAAAATAACAAGCAAATTGGTATAACAGGAATATATGTTGAAGATATTGATAATGATTCAGTATTGTTAGATTGGTATGGAGTATTACCTGAATACAGAAAAAAAGGATTTGGTAAACAAATACTTCTAGATACTATTAAATATTGTAAAGAACTTAATAGATATGATTATTTTAAATTGGATACAACTTATTGGAATAATAGGCCTGCTATACTTTTATATGATAAAGTTATGCATTTTAAAGAAGAATATAAAATTGAAGATGAAAATGATGTTTCTAATAATTGGTTTATTTATACATATTGTTTAAAAGATAAGAAGGAACTTTGGAATAATAAAAACTTGCATTTATCTCAATATTACAAAAAAATTGGTAAAAATTAATTACCAGTCTTTTTAATACTCACAATTTCCTGGAGTTCTTGGGAATGGTATAACATCTCTTATATTTTCAACTCCTGTTAAATATATAAGTAATCTTTCAAATCCCATACCAAATCCTGAGTGAACACATCCACCGAATTTTCTTAAATTTAAATACCAATCTAAGCCTTCTATTTCCATACCAAGTTCTTTCATACGGTTAGCTAACTTAGCATAATCTTCTTCTCTTTGAGATCCACCCATAAGCTCCCCTGCTCCTGGTACTTCAAGGTCTACTGCAGCAACAGTTTCTCCATCAGTATTTTGTTTCATATAGAATGCTTTAATATCTTTTGGCCAGTTTTTAATAAATACAGGTCCATTAAAGTATTCTGTAATATATTTTTCATGTTCTTTAGCAATATCTTCACCATATTCAGGTTTAAATTCCCAATCTACTTTAGCTTCTTTAAGAATAGTTACTACATCTTTATGATCTATTCTTACAAATTCACTATTAACTAATTTTGTTAATTTTTCTATTAATCCTTTTTCAACAAAACTATCAAAAAATTTCATTTCTTCAGGACAATTTTCTAATACATAATTTACTACATATTTAAGCATACTTTCCATTATATCCATATCTTGTTCTAAATCACAAAAAGCTATTTCAGGTTCAATCATCCAGAATTCATTTGCATGTGTTTTTGTGTTTGAATTTTCTGCTCTAAATGTAGGTCCAAATGTATAAGTTTTCTTATATGCCATAGCAAATGTTTCTGCTTGTAATTGACCACTAACTGTTAAAGCAGCTGGCTTACCAAAGAAATCTTTTGAATAATCTACTTTTCCATCTTTAGCAACTCTTTCTAAATCTAATGTAGTTACTTGGAACATTTCACCGGCACCTTCACAGTCACTAGCTGTTATAAGTGGTGCGTGGAAATATACATATCCATTATCTTGAAAGTATTTATGAATTGCATAAGCAGCAATACTTCTTACTCTAAATACTGCACTAAATAAATTAGTTCTAGGACGAAGATATGCGATTTCTCTTAAGAATTCACGAGTTGGTCTACCTTTTGCTTGAAGTGGATAATCATCAGGACATTCACCTTCTAATATTACATCACTTGCTTTTAATTCAAAATCTTGTTTACCTTGAGATTCTATTAAAGTACCTTTTACAGTAACTGCAGAACCTATGTGTAATTTAGATATTTCATCAAAATTAGATAATGTATTATCATAAACTACTTGTAAGTTTTTAAAATATGTTCCATCATTAAAATCTATAAATCCAAATTCTTTTTGTTTTCTATGATTTTTAATCCATCCTTGTATTTTTATTTCTTTGTTTAAATAACTTTTATAGTCTTTATATAAATCTTTTAAATCCATATATATCTCCTCTCATAATAAAGTCAAGTATTTTCTATACAAAACTTTATAAAATTTTTATATTTTTTATTCAAACTAGTTATTTTACTAGTTTTTATCATTATTTATATTAAATTTTTGCATAATGAAA
>CALVVM010000040.1 GCA_944363855.1 uncultured Bacilli bacterium | reverse complement strand
GACAAAATAAAATAAGTAGGGTAGCGACTATCCGAAACTGGTCTATGGAGAAGTAAAAACTTTAGTGAAGTAGAAAAGCCTAACTGTGAAGTTAGGCAGGTCAAAATTTATTTTGACTTTTGTTCTTGTTTTTATTTATATCTTTGATATAATATTTATTACTTGGGGATTTGTATGGATAAGGATTTTATTTATTTAATTAGGAATGCGATCAATCTATCAAATGACAAACTTATGAATTGTCATAATGTATCTGAAGATAGTGGACAATTCTTTTGGTTGTATCCATTTACGACAGAAAACATAAATGGTTATATTGATATGTTTGATTTAAAAGATAAATCTTTACTTACCGTAGGTTCATCTGGAGATCAGACTATAAATGCTATTTTAAAAGATTGTAAAGATATAACTGTATTAGATGTAAATCCTTTTACTAAATACTATTTTAATTTAAAAAAAGCTGCTCTTTTAACTTTAACTTATGAAGAGTTTTGTAGATTCTTTTGTTATATAGATTATCCTAAAGTATTTAAATATAATTTTAGCGCATTTAACCTTGATAGTTATAATAAATTAAAAGAAGTATTAAAAAATATTGATGAAGAATCTTTTCTATTCTGGGATACTTTATTTGATGTATGTAAAGTAAATAATGTAAGAAGAAAATTATTTTCTAGTGATGAAGATAGAGTTTCTGTAGTAAAAGAAATGAATACTTATTTAAAAAACGAAAGTAATTTTAATGAAACTAAAATAAAAATAGAAAATATAAATCCTAAGTTTATAAAAGGGGATATATTTAAAACAAAATTAGAAAAAACATACGATAATATATGGTTATCTAATATAGGTAATTATTATTCATTAGAAGAAATTAAAAATTTAATAGAAAAGTTAGATAATAATTTAAATATGAATGGTAAGATGTTGGTGTGTTATTTATATAAAACAACAAAGAATACTAAGTATAATAAAGACTGGGATCCAATATATAATATAGAAAAAGTTTATGAAATTATGGGGAACTATATAACTTATTTTGAAAGTTTTATAGGAGTTTACGGTTTAAAGTTTAAAGAAGAAAAAATGAAAGATAGTACACTTATCTATCAAAAAAAGAAAGCAGGAGAAGTATGCAAGAAGTAGAAAGATATAAAAACGGCTGGGATTATGATACTTTTGTTATAAAAACAGATAGTGGATCTTTTGAAATATTATTTGCTCCTAATGGAGATTTATATTGGAGATATTTGAGTGAAAAGAATATTTTAAATGATAAACAAAAACAAGAATTAACTATAACAAAAGAAAATTATGTTGTGTATGAGTTATTCTATAAACTATATGAATCTATAAAAAATAATAAAGTATTTTATGATGATGAAGATTATTTTGAAGTAAATGAAAGAGAAAATAAATTATTTAAAAACAATATGATAGAGTGGTATTCTGATGAATTACCTATAGATATTACTAGTAAACTTACAATAAGAAAAGAAAACGAAACTTTTAAAGTTATATTTCAAAAAAGTAAGAAATCACAAGATGGAATATCTTTAACATATACTATTAGATTTAGAAATAGTGGTAGCAAATATGAACCTTTTAATATAAGTTTTATGCATATGTATAATGAATTAAAAGAATACGATCCTAATTGTCATCAAATGCATATTGAAGAATATTTATATAAACAAAAAATACTAAAAAAAGAAAACTGATGAATAATCAGTTTTTTCTTGAGACTTTTTTTTCTATAAAACTAACAAGATAATACATTAAAGCAGCAACTATACAAAGAATAAATATACCACTTATAACTAAACTTAAATTAAATACTTGAGAGCCATAAAGTATTAAATAACCAATACCTTTTTTAGATACTAAGAATTCTCCCATAATAACACCTATCAAACTCATACTAACATTTATCTTTAACGCACTTATAATAGTATTTATACTATTAGGTAGTATTAGTTTAAAAAATATTTGATGTTTTTTAGCACCTAATGTTTTCATTAGTTTAATCTTATTTTGATTAGTACTATTAAATCCTTCATATACATTTATTATTGTTATAATCAAAGATATTAAAAGAGCCATAACGATAATAGATTTAATTCCCGCACCAAACCAAATAATTATAATAGGACCTAAAGCTACTTTAGGCAAACTATTTAAAATAGTAAGATATGGTTCAATAACTTTTTGTATTCTTTTATTCCACCAAAGTATAGTAGCAATCACTGTACCAAGAATAGTAGCAATACTAAAACTTAAAAATGTTTCATAAATAGTAACCCATATATGACTAAATAAATCTTTAGTATTATATAAATTTATAATAGTATCTAATACTTTTTTAGGGCTAGAAAATATGAAAGTATTTACAATATTAAAATTAGCTAGTATTTGCCATATAACTATAAAAATAAAAAGTATCAGTATTTGAAAAAGAGTAACAATTATTTTCTCTTTTTTTAAATTTTTTAAAAAATTAATGTGTTCTTTACTATACATGGAAATCAATATCCTTCCATATCTTATCATAATAATAAGAGAAATTTTTATCTTTTCTATTATTTATAGGAGTTGTTTTATTTTCTAATTTTATTTCATAAATACTTTTTATAGTAGCAGGTCTATTAGATAGCACAATTACCTTATCACACATACTTATAGCTTCAGCAATATCATGAGTAACCATAATCATAGTCTTTTTCTCTTTTTTTAATATATTATAAATATCATCTGATATAGCAAGTCTACTTTGATAATCTAAAGCAGAAAAGGGTTCATCCATTAAAAGTAAATCTGGATTAGTTGCAAGTGTCCTAATTAAAGCCACTCTTTGTCTCATACCACCAGATAAATTATCAGGATAACTATATATAAAATCTTTAAGGCCATATGTATTTAATAAATCAATAACTCTTTTTTTTGAATTATCGTTTAATCTTTTATTTATTTCAAGTCCAAGTAAACAATTATCTAATATATTTCTCCATTCAAAAAGTGAATCTTGTTGAAGCATATACCCAACATTAGAATCTTTTTTTAAATTTATTTCTCCGCCACTTTTTTCTTCTAAACCACAGAGTACAGAAAGTATTGTACTTTTCCCGCAACCACTAGGTCCAACTATAGCTACAAATTCTCCTTCTTTTAAATCAAAAGAAAAATCTTCAACAGCTTTAGTTTCTCCATCTTTAGTATGATATATTTTTTTTAATTTTTTAATGCTTAAGACATTATTCATTTAAATGCCTCCCAACTATTCTATAGTATGAAAAATAGGGGATTTTGTTAATGATAAAGGTTGAACTTTTTTATTTAAAAAATATATTATAAAATAATATTGATGAATAAATATAGAATAAAGGTGTGATATAGTTGAAAAAAATAATTTATTTAAGTTTAGTTTTATTATTTATGTTTGTTTGTGTGCCTGGGGTAAACGCAATGGAAATATTTGTAGATATTTCATCAGAAAAAATATAACTTTAGAAGTTGAATCAAGTGATACAATTGAAGCTATTAAATTTAAAATTCAAGAAAAAGAAGGAATACCTGTAGATAAGCAATGAAGGTAAGGTATTAGAAGAAGGAAGAACTTTAGCTGATTATGAAGTTGAAAAAGATGATACTATTTATTTAACTTTAACACAAGCTGAAGAATATTTTAAAGTGATATTTGATGCAAATGGTGGAGGGTATGCAACAGGAATGCCTGAAATGATTTATTTTACTAGAGCGATTTCATTAGTAAAAAAATATGGCGCAGTACTTATTGTTCCTGCTTATAGACTATCAATAGAAGCTTCATACCCTGCAGCTTTAGAAGATAGTTATGCTGCTCTTAAATTTTTAAAAGATAATTCTAATTATTTAGGTGTTAATGTTAATCAAATAATGATAGGTGGAGAAAGTGCCGGTGGCGGACTTACTGTGGCTTTATGTATGTATGCAAGAGACAAAAAAGAAGTGAACATAGCTTTTCAAATGCCACTTTATCCAATGCTAGATGATAGAGACACCGCTTCATCTAAAAATAATAAATCACCTATATGAAATACAAAAAGAAATCACAAGGCTTGGGAAATGTATTTAGGTAAACTTTATAAAAAAGATGTTCCTAAATATGCATCTCCAGCTAGAGAAACAGATTATTCTAATTTGCCGCCTGCGTATACTTTTGTTGGTGATATAGAAGCATTTTATGAAGAAACCTTAACATATATAGATAATTTAAAAAAAGCAGGAATAGAAGCTAAAGTAGACGTATACAAAAACTGGTTTCATACATATGATATGTTTTTCCTTTTTAAAAAAATTACAAAAAGAGCTGTATCTAAATTTGAAAAAGAGTTTTTATATGATAAAGAAAATTATTTTGCCAAACAAAATAGTGATTAGCAAGTAATTATAAATATTTGTTTTCATAAAATTTAATATGAATTATAATACTCTTAATGAGAAACTAAAACAGTTAAAAACAGAAGACTTTATATGGGTTATATATATTTTTATAATATTTTTAAGTTGGTATTCTAATTCTTTAGAAAGAAAATATTTTATATATAATGATTTAGAAAGTAGAGAAAAATATAGAAAAATAATGATATTTATATTTTCTATTTTAATTATTGTTTATTTTTACTTTTTAAAAGATTCTTATGAAGATGTAAAAAACATGAATCCTTGTGAAAGAGAAGAAGTAAAAAAACTTACTTCATTATCTTTTATAGGATCTTTATTGATTTTTATAAGTGGTCTTATATTTCTTTATATAGCAATCAAAGACGAAGATTTAAATGTAGAACTTGCATTTAATTAAAAAATAAACCCTGGGGTTTATTTTTTTAGCTTCTCTTGTATAATTCTTTTATTATTTAATAATCTGTCTACTTGATCTTCATCAGTATTTGTATTGATTGCTATATCAACATATTTTAATGATTCTTCTATATTATTTTCATAAAAATAACTTATAGATAGTAAATCATAGATTGTATAATCCCAACTAAATATTTCATTTATATATGTTTTAGGGTGTTCTTTAATTTCAAGTGCTTTCAAACAATATTTTTTAACTTCCTTAAAGTCATTTTGATTGTATTCTAAGAGTGCTCTTTCAACGAAAGGATCTCTTAAATAAGGTGCTTCTAACATAGCTTTATCAAGCCACATTCTTGCTTCATCAAATCTTCCTAATCTTTGATAGCACCTACTAATAAATCTCATAGAAGCACATCTTTCATCTTTCCAAGTAGCGGTAGGTAATTTAAGATGTCTTATTAAAGTATCTATAGCTTCATTCCACTTACCATAATACATATATTCTCTACCCAGATAGTGGACATTTCTATCATCATTAGGTTTTTCTTTAACTGATAATTCAAGTAAAGGTAAGTAGGAACTTCTAGATTTAGATTTATTAGGATAATGATTAACAGTTATTTCATTAGTGTATTTTTTAATTTCCTTATCATTTCCAATATAAGCTAAAACTTCATGTACAGGATGAGTCCATATATAATTATTTCTATTGTGTATTTTTTCAATATAAAAATTTACTTTTGGATTATTATTCTCGTCTAATAACCAGTTGTAATTATAAGCAAGTCTTGTTGTATCTTTATCCCAAATACTTTCTAGTTTTTTTCTCCAACCTTTAACAAATACTTCGTCAAGGTCAGTGCAAACACATATATCAGTATCTTTAGGAACTAATTCTAAGGATTTATTTCTTGCTACATCAAATCTCCAAGGAATAATTTTTTCAACTTTTACAAACACCCCTAATTCTTTTAATTTTTTAATGGTATTATCAGTAGAGCCTGTATCTAATACATAAATTTCATCTGCTTCTTTCATTGAGTTAAACCAACGATCCACAAATTTTTCTTCATTTTTGCATATAGCATATACGCAAACTTTATATTTACCCATAAATTCTCCTTTAACAATATATTAAATAAGCTGAACTAGAAGAACAGCTCATTTAAGTGTATATAAAAGTTATTAAGCAGCAGGACCAGTAGGTCCAGTAGGTCCGGTAGGTCCGGTAGGTCCAGTCGCGCCATCAGCTCCAGTAGCCCCAGTAGGTCCGGTAGGTCCAGTTGCACCATCGATTCCTGCAGGGATACTAAATTCTAATATTAAATTTTCATTAGTTCCTACATTTGTAACTGTAGCAGCAGTTCCAGGATCACCGGTTGTAGTTGTTCCAACTGTTATAGTGGCAGGTCCTTGTGGCCCAGCAGGACCAGTAGGTCCAGTAGGTCCGGTAGGTCCGGTAGGTCCAGTCGCGCCCTCAGCCCCAGTAGCCCCAGTAGGTCCGGTAGGTCCAGTCGCACCTATACCACCTCCAATAATAAAGGTGTTGCAAGCAGGTTTACATTTTTGATCTCTTCTAATTTTTTCTTTAGCCCATCTTACTAATTCATTGTCATTATTATTCATAAAATTCTCCTTTCTGATTTATCATATGATGCAATTAAACTTTAAATAATAATTAAAGCCCTTTAAAGCTCATTTTATTTACAAAAAGGGAATAATGTGATATAATTTTTTTTAGTAGAGGAGTAAGTATGTTAATAAAATCAAGTGCAATAGATAGATTACTAAGAGAAAATCCTAGTTTAGGAAAAAGAAGATTTGTACTTCCTTGTATAGGAACTAGAAATGATCGAGAGAAATTTAATCCTACAGTACAAAATATTGCTGATGCGATTAATTTCTATAAAAAATTAGGTGGTAAAAAAGCAATAGAAAAAGATGCTAAAATAGGAGATAAGTTGTATAAAGAATATGGATTTTATTTTGAATTAGAAAAGGTTTTAGTTAGGTAGATAAAATGAAAAGTAGTAAGAAGTATTATAAGGATTTAGATTTAATTAGAGTAGTATTATGTATAGTTATTTTGTTATATCACCTAAATATACTTAAAGGTGGATATTTAGCTGTATGTTCATTCTTTGTTTTAAGTGGATATCTTTCTTGTAAGTCTTTATTTAGAAAAGAAAAAATATCTTTGAAAGAATATTATTTAAATAGACTTTCAAAAATATATTTACCACTTCTATTAGTAGTATTTATATCAATCGCAGTAATATCATTTATACCTAGTATTAACTGGCTTAATTTAAAACCAGAAACTACATCAGTCTTATTTGGATATAATAACTTTTGGCAATTAAGTGTTAATTTAGATTATTTTGCTAGACATGTTAATTCTCCTTTTATACATCTATGGTATATTGCTATATTATTACAATTTGATTTAATATTTCCTTTTATATTCATTGGTCTAAAAAAACTAGGAGAAAAAATAAATAAACATATACCTGTAATAGTTGTTTCAAGTTTAACTTTTATATTTACACTAATCTTTTATATATACAGTTTAAAAGATAATATAATGGTTACTTATTGTAGCTCTTTAACTCGTATATTCTCGCTTTTATTTGGAGTAACTTTAGAATTTATTCATAAATATTATAAAGAACTTATTCCTAAATTTATTAAAGGTAAAAAATTAGAAAAAACATTATTATA
>CALVVM010000039.1 GCA_944363855.1 uncultured Bacilli bacterium | reverse complement strand
AATGTCAAATGTTTCCATGATTTCATTTTTCATTCCTCCTTTTTGGCAAAGAAACATATATATTATACTACTATCATACTTATTTCAGTTTTTTATCATAAAACGGAATTCCAAATAAAAATTAACGATGGCAAATAAAAATAAAAACTAGATATTTGCTTTTTTTTTATTATGTGTTATAATTGTAAGCGTGTTTCGAAGGAAGTGTATAATATGAATAAAAGAAATATAGCAATCATTGCTCATGTAGACCATGGTAAAACTACTCTTGTAGATAAGCTTTTACAAGCAAGTGGTACATTTAGAGATAATGAAGAAGTACAAGAAAGAGTAATGGATTCTAATGATATAGAAAAAGAAAGAGGAATAACAATACTTGCTAAAACAACTGCAATCAACTATAAAGATCATAGAATCAGCATTCTAGATACTCCAGGACATGCTGACTTTGGTGGTGAAGTAGAAAGAATAGTTAATATGGTTGATGGTGTATTACTTGTTGTTGATGCTTATGAAGGAACGATGCCACAAACTAGATTCGTTCTTAAAAAAGCGCTTGAAGCAGGTGTTAAACCAATAGTAGTAGTAAATAAAATAGATAAGGAATCTGCTAGACCTAAAGAAGTAATAGATGAAGTAATGGATTTATTTATTGAATTAGGTGCTGATATAGAAGATTTAGATTTTCCAATAGTTTATGTATCTGCTATTAATGGAACATCAAGTTTTAGTGATGATTTAAGTACACAAGAACCAGATATGACAAAAATACTTGATATGATTATAGAAAATATTCCTGCTCCTAAAAATGAAGAAGGATCATTACAATTTCAACCTGCCTTATTAGATTATAACGATTTCGTAGGTAGAATTGGTATAGGGCTTGTAAAAAGAGGAAATATCAAAGTTAATCAAATGGTTTCTTGCTGTAGAGTAGATGGAAGTATTAAACAATTTAGAATAGCTAAAATGTATGGTTTCTTAGGACTTAAAAGAGTTGAAATAAACGAAGCTTCTGCTGGAGATATAATTGCTATTGCAGGACTTCCAGATATCTCAGTAGGAGAAACAGTATGTGAAATAGGAGCAGAAGATCCACTACCACTTCTAAGAATAGATGAACCAACACTTCAAATGACATTTGGAGTTAATACTTCTCCATTCTGTGGTAGAGAAGGCAAAATAGTTACTGCTAGAAAAATAGAAGAAAGATTAACAAAAGAAACTGAAAGAGATGTATCTTTAAAAGTTGCCCCTGTTCCAAATGATGGAGAATCATTTATAGTATCAGGTCGTGGTGAGTTACACCTTTCAATTCTTATAGAAAATATGAGAAGAGAAGGATTTGAACTTCAAGTATCTAAACCAGCAATAATAAGAAAAGAAATAGATGGCGTAGTATGTGAACCTTTTGAAGATGTTCAAATAGATGTTCCAGAAGAATTTGTAGGTTCAGTAATTGAGGCTTTAGGTAATCGTGAAGGTGTTATGGAAAATATGACAAGTAGCGAAAATCAAGTAAAACTTCACTACACAGTTCCAACTAGAGGTTTAATTGGTTTCTCAACTGAATTTATGACTATGACTAAAGGATATGGTGTATTAAATCATACATTTAAGGAATATAGAGCACAAGCAGGATCAACTGTAGGAGCTAGAAAAAATGGCGTTTTAGTTTCTATGGAAAACGGAAAAGCAACTGCTTACTCATTAGGTAATTTAGAAGATAGAGGAGTTATGTTTATTGAACCTGGTACAGAAGTTTATGAAGGTATGATAGTTGGTGAAAATAATCATGATAATGACCTTGCTGTAAACGTAGTAAAAGGTAAAAACTTAACAAATACTCGTTCATCTAGTAAAGACCACACAGTAGTATTAAAAAGACCAAGAACTATGAGCTTAGAAATATGTTTAGATTATATAAACGATGACGAACTTGTAGAAGTAACTCCAGTAAGTCACAGAATGAGAAAGAAAATATTAAATACAGAAATGAGAAAAAAACAAGATGCTAAAAAGATGTAGTTGATTCTACATCTTTTTCTATAAAAAAATAACAAGAATTATTTCTTGTTATCTTCCATAACATCTCTATCAAAGAAATCTCTAATATCACATTCAAGAACTTCAGCGATATCTTCTAGAGTATCTATTGAAATTGTTTGGTGAGTAATTGATTCTAGTTTTGCTATAAAACTATCACTTAAATATAGAGCTTCTGCAAGTTCTCTTTGTTTAAGCCCTTTTCTTTTTCTATATTTTTTAATATTTTTACCAATAACATTATAAATATCAGATTGCTTCTTTTCTGCCATATCTATCACCAACTTAATTTTCTCATAGATTATTAATTTATTTTATAGATAAATAATCTATACATCTAATAATTTTGTAATAATTTCTTTAAAACTTATGCCTTCATTATTTATTAGTTTTGGATACATACTTATTTCTGTAAACCCAGGCATAGTGTTGATTTCACTAAAATATAACTTTTTATTATATAAATCATAAAGAAAATCTATTCTACTTAAACTATTACATTTTAAAATATTAAATATTTTTTTTGAGTAATTTTTAATATCATTTTTAATATTTACATCAATATCAGAAATAACAGTATCAATTTTACTAACGTATTTAGCATCATAATCATACCAATTACCATTATTTATTATTTCACCAATATCAGAAATTATAAGTTTATTTTTGTCTTCTAATACCGCACATTCTAACTCTCTATTATTCTTTATATATTTTTCAATTAAGATATTATTATCATGCTTTTTAGCAATCTTTAAATATTTTTTTAATTCTTTTTTATTATACGCAACATTTATCCCTATCGAAGAACCACATTTACAAGGCTTAACAATAACAGGATATTCTATATTTTCTAAATTAAGATTATCATTATAAATTATATAAGGAACTTGTGGGATAGAATACTTTTCTAAAAATATTTTAGTTAATAATTTATCATAACAAATAATACTACTATAAGAATTACACCCTACATATTTTATATTATATAGTTCAAATAAACTTTGCAATTTACCATCTTCACATGTATTGCCATGAATCATAGGAAATATAATATCAAACTCTTTACAGTATTCAATTATATTATCTATTTTTATTACAGCATTATTTTTCCACTCTTTATTTATTTCTTTTTTATTATCTACTTCATACCACTCATTATTATAATCAATTCCTACTAATTTATAATCAAACTTACTAATATCTATATTATCAATTATAAAGTTAACAGATTTACAAGAAATCTCGTGTTCATAAGAGTTTCCGCCAAATAAAATTAAAACTTTTTTCAAATTACCACCCAATAAATTTTATGAAAATAAATTTTAATTATAAATGGAAAAAGTAAGTGTCCGAAAAGGACATAAAAAAAGACACATAGAATTACCTATGATACAATGTAAGTGAGTAAACAAACATTGGAGGTAAAAATATGTGTCTTAATAATTATAACAAA
>CALVVM010000038.1 GCA_944363855.1 uncultured Bacilli bacterium | reverse complement strand
TATTTCCATATAAAACAAATTTATACAATTAAAAAAGTTAAATTTATTATAAAATTCAACTTTCTTAACTTTTTACCACAAAACTCTTTACACTAACAAAAAGACAGATTTTTAATTTGTCTTCTCTATTTAATTTGAATATTAGAAATAATAGTTAAAAGTTGTTTTTGTACTTCAAAAATATCATCATATATAAAAGTTAAATAATCTTCTTCTGATAAATTTGAATTTAGATTATAATTTTTAATTTTAAAATCTTGTTGAACATCATGATAAAGTTCTAATTTTTTTAGTAATTCACCAATAAACATTAACTCATTACTTATAACATCTTTTTTATCATTAACATCCAATTCTTGAAACTTCTTTTTTAAATTTAAACTTATCATATGTGTTTTGCTCCTTCTAGTTCATTTGGTTTCATATGCAATAAGTTTGCTTGAATTTCTTCATTTCTAGCTGCAACAAACTCTTGTCTTTTTTCTTCTTGACGTTGTCTATATCTTTGAGATGTAGTTAATTCATTTTCTTTATAAATTAATATTTGGTGCCAATTAACTTCTTTTCCCATTAAATCTTGAGTTATGAAAGTAAGTCCAGAAACCATTTTTCCTTCTCGTTCAAATCGATCTCCATAATACTCACCTAAATCTGCAGGTATTGGCATTTTAAATTCAATATCCAATTTTTTTGAAGTTGCCATATATTCTCTCTTATATATTCAGGCATTTCCATAGCATGTAAATTGTGAAATTCCCATTCGTTTTTCTTCAACATATACATATATTTTACATACACTTGAACATAACTTTCTATTTCTCTTTTTATACTTTCTATTGTAGTTTTATCATTTTTATCAACATTTTTTAATTCAAATGTTTTTTCTCCTAATTTATCAAATAATTCTTCAATGAATTTATTTATAATACCATTAGATTGCATACTTTTTATAGTGGCAGCTTCAAATTCATTTTCATCAGTTATACTAGGATTATTAATTAAATTACTAAAATACTCTTTATATGGAATATCTGCTTTTCTTTTTTCAGCTACTTGTGCTTCCATATTTTTTATTTCAGATTCTGATAAATAATCTATATTCATATCCCTAGTCTCCTAAGTATATTCTAGCACGGAAACAAAGAAATATCAATATTTAATTCTAATTACTTTAGTTACTACATCTATATATGAAAAAGATTTTATACCCAAATCTGTATCTACTAAAAATACATAATCGTAAAGTTCTTTTATTTTTGCTTCATATTCTTCATACTTATTTCTACCTAAATTATATTTAATAGATACTTTATCACCTATGTGTTCTAACATCTCTTTTTTTACACTTGATATTGTCATCTTGGATACCCCATATACATTGTCCCTTTAGTAATAATACCGCCTATCCCTTCTTTTCCATATTTTGTTGAAGATATTATATCTTTTAAATCTATATCTTTATTTATGTCAGCTAAACTCATGCGACTAGCTATTATCGCAGGATCTAATGCATGTATATTTATTCTTTTAGGACTAGATGCAAAATTAGCACCTGCTTTTATCAATTCTTCATAATCTGATTGGCAAGCACCTGCAATTATAACAAGTTTTTCATGACTTTTTTCAAACTTTCTTGCTTCTTTTACCGCTTTAACAAAATTAATACTATTCTTATAACTATTTATATCGTGTACTCCACCCTTTTTTTTATAATATGCATCATGACCAGTTATAACTAATATATTAGGATTATATTCTTCTAAATACTCAGTTATTTTATTTGGAACTATATTTTCATCTTCACATATCCCCATAGCCATTAAGTTAATATTGTTATAATATTTTAAACACCTATCTAAATATTCTCTATCTCCATCTATATGTAAAATTTTACCAGGAAGATAAAAGTAATCATCTCTATCTAAACTAGTTGAATCTTTAACTCTTTCTACTACATCCTTATCATCACTCATTTTAAAATCTGTTTTAACTAAATCGTCCATATCACTATCTGCATATAATCTCACATTAGCACCCTTCAAGTAACAAACATCATCGTCATCAATATCTATTACTTTAAAAATCATATCGTGCTTATGAGATATTCTTGTTACATAATCTCCTACTTTTATATCCATATTATCACCAATAAAGTATATGATTTTTATTTATTTTTATAACTATTTGTATAATTAAAAGTTAATTCTATCAATATAATATAGGTGATTATATGTGGATATATCTTGCTATATTTTTTTCTAAAATAATTGAAAATGCAGTTGGTACATTAAGGCTTATTGTTGTTGCGAATGGTAAAAAAAAATTAGGTGCACTTCTTCAAGGTATAGTCGCTCTTGTTTGGATATTTGGTACTGGTATTGTTATTGTTGATATTAATAAAGATATTTTTAAAATAGTTATATTTGTTATCGGATCTATAGCTGGTTCTTATTTAGGAAGTATCATGGAAGAAAAGATTGCTTTAGGCAGTAATATGCTTATATGTATAACTAAAGAAAAATTTGAAAATATTATAAAAGAAAAATTATATAATTATAAAATAACTACTATATGTGAGAAAGATAATAATAATTCAGTATTATTAATTGTTTTAAAAAGAAAAGAAATAAATAATATAAGTAAAATACTAAAAAGAATAGATAAAGATATTGTTATAATAAGTGAGAAAGCAAAAACTATAAATAATATAGTCTAATATAATATTAAAAAAATCACCTAATAAATAAAATATATTAGGTGATTATATGGGAAGATGGTTTCGTTGTAGAGGTTTTTGGTGGTTATTATTACTAGCTTTTTGTTTCCTTTTATTCTACCAAATTATTCTTACCTTTATTATATTTACTAGGTTTAATTTATTATTGATATTTATTTTTATAGCTTTTATATTTTTTTGCTTTTTTAGGTTATTGTGGTAAAAAATCTATTTTTGGATAGATTTTTTATATTGATTTACTAATTCATTACTTTTATAAAGTCTATCTATTTCATTACTAATTTTAATACACATATTAAACTCAGTATCATTAAACTCTATTTTAGAAGGCATATTTATTAATATAAAGAATAAATCTGATTCATACTTCTTTAAAGGATATGTTTGTTCATATCTTTTTAATAGTTCAAAAAAATTAAAATCTAAGAAATGATTATTATATAAATTATATAAATCAAATATTGGTATATCTATTTTAGATTTATCCCAACTAACTAAATAATCATAACTATTTCTAATATAGTGAGATAAATCTAGGTTATTGTGTACTATACTCATTCTGAATTTATTTAATCCTTCTACTTCTTTTAACCAATCTTCTACATATCCCCTACCTATTTCAATAGATTTAAATATCGCACTTATATTTCTAGCAAGTAAATACTCACTTGGACTCATAAATACTTTATCATCTATTATAGATATTAAATCATTATAATATTCATATAAGTATTCAAAGTTATTCATTAAATCTTCATATATTTTTTTATATTCATCTTCACTTATATTTTTATAATGTGTTGTTTTACTATGCATAAGTGAGACTAAATCTACTAAGTCTAATATTTTTTGTTCAGGGGGTATATCTATATCTTCCACATATTTAGATACAATATAATCTTCACTTTCTAATATTTCGGGATAATAATCAAAGTTTCTAGTATTTAAATAATTATAAATATAATCTTTATTCTTATTTCTTTTTATTACTACTTTACCTATATTAGTATCAGCAATTATAACATTACCATTTCTTTTATAACTTAAAGCTCTTATATCATTCTTCTTTAATAGTTCACTAATTTCCTTCATAGCAATTAGGTATAATTAGTTTATCCCCTAGCTTTAAGTTACTTAAATCATTATATTTTTCTAATTCATCTTGAGTAACATTATATTTTTCCATGATGCTATCTAGAGTATCTCCATCTCTTATTATAAACACATTATAAGTTACATAAACTTCATCATTAAATGTTCCATTACTAAAAATTGAATTAATTTTTTCTTCTATATTTTCAACATTTCTTTTTGGTAAAGTATCTTCCTCTTCAACACATCTTTCTTCTACACTATTTTCCATTTCTTCTTCCTCCAAATCTAATACTGTTCTTACAGGTGTGACATCTACTAACTCTTCCATTTCTATTAATGGCTTTTCCTGTAAGTGATCTACTAATACATCTATTGATACAGATAAAACATTATTGTTAACTATTTCATAATAAAAATCATCTATATCAATTGTTGCTTTACTAGTTTCAAATCTATCATCTAATACTATTTCAAATGGAATATTTAAATTAAATGGTTCAACACTAGTACTTTTATCAGTTACTTTGTAATCTCCACTTATTATAAAATCTCCGCTTATTGTATCATCTTTTAAATTCAAAGTATTTTCTAAAGAGATACTAGTTATTTCACTTAAATTAGTTTTAAAAATTACATCTTTTTTAAATGGTATTATATTTTTCATAAACATCTCCTATCAATAAATGTTATGAAGTTTATTTAAAATTATGAAAAAATTTATGATTATTTACACGTATAATCATAAGTTTCATATTGTTGTTTTATTTCTTCTTTAGTACCATCTAATTTTATTTGGCCATCTAAATGTGAGATTATCTTATTTTGTTCAAGTATTAGATTATACTCTTCTACATAAGCATCTATATCTTTAAAATAACCAGATGCACTTTCACTATCTTTAAATACCATCACATCTTCTTGTTTATAAGTATTATCTTTGAAATTAAAGACTATTTTATTATTTATACTTATATCTTCATATTCTTGTTCATATGTACAAGTAAGTTTTTTAGAACAACCACATATTAATAATAAAATTACTAACAATATTATTTTTTTCATTCTATCACCAATAAAAGTGTATGTTATTTTACATACACTTTTTACTTATTTTATTCTAATAATAATATTTTATATTAATTACAAGTATATCCAGATTTTTCTAACTGTGATTTAACTTCACTAACTTTAGTGCCTTCAGAAAATTCTTCAACATCTTTCATAATTATTTTATTTTTCTTAATTTCAAGTGCAGATTGTTGTTCTAAATCTGCAAAAATATTATAATATTCTCGCGCACCTTCTTCTGTTTCAAATATCATAGTTATTGTTGTATTTTTAGAAGTTACAAAACCATTTTCATTTTTATTCAAAATAACTTCCTGTTTTATAGTATAAACAGATTCATTTTGTTCCAACGAACATTTTATTTCATTCTTGCATCCTGTAAGTGATAAAGCAATTAAACAAATAAATAAATATTTTTTCACACTAATCTCTCCCTATCTATAAAATATCATGTAAATTAAAAATCCTGTAAATATTAAAGTCATTATTATTCCATTTGTAATATCTGATTTAGTACTTTTATATTTAACACCTACAGCCATTGAAATAAGTACACCACCTATAAGACCACCTATATGAGCTAAATTATTTATACTAGTTCCAATAAAACCTATAATTAAGTTTAATATTATCAAAGGTATTATTTGACTTTTTATTACTCCGCTTAAATATACTCTATAGTGATATCCAAAATATAGTAAAGCTCCTAAAAGTCCAAATATAGCTCCACTAGCACCTACTGATACATAAGTATCTTGTAAGAAAGCCATTGAAAGTAAGTTACCTATAACTCCACTACCAATAAATATTATTGCATATTTAACTTTTCCAAAAAAACTTTCTAATTGTGGTCCTATTACATATAACGAATACATATTACAAATTAAATGTATTAAACCACCGTGTAAGAATACTGAAGTTACTAATCTATAAAGTTCTTTAATGTCATTACCCATCATATTAAAATTAACTAAAGCGCCAAACTCATATAAAACGCCTGGTTTAAATTCTAAAAAGTTTGATGAATATAGTCCAGATAATATATATAATACTATACATATTGCCATAAATATATAAGTCATAATTGGAGTTTTTTTAGAAAAGACATCTTCTGCTTTTTTAGTTTCTTCAAAATTTTTCTTATTTATATCATCAGTTAATTTTATAAAAAGTTCTATTCCTTCTTCTTTTACATCTTCTACTTCTAATATATTAGGGAACTCATTTATTATAAAAGAATATTTAGATAAATCTTTAATCTCTTTTACATCAGCACATTTAATATTATTAAAATCTTTATCTTTTAAGTTTACATTATCACCAAGATTTACAAATATACTTAAAGCATCCATTTTAAAAGAAAACATTTTTCTTTTAATTCTTTTTAATATTTGTTTAGTTCTAAATATATCAAAATCTAATTGTTCATCATTATGTATATAGTTAGAAACTATTCTTACTATCTTATAATCTGCATCACTTTTTTCAAGCCATATTTCATCTTTAGCGCCGTGTAATACCACAGGAGAATAACCTTGAATTGTTATAAAGTAATGAAGTAATTTCATAACTATTTCGTCATTTTTATTTAAAGTAATATTCATTTTTATCACCCATACTAATATTTTAATACATTTAACATAAGATGTAAAGAGGTGTTACATGAAAAAAATTTTAAAGTTTTTAGTGATTGCTTTACCATGGTTTATAGGAGGATTACTGTTTAGAAGCGATACTATATTTTATAAAAGTTTAAATAAACCTTTTTTTGCTCCACCATCAATAGTCTTCCCTATTGTATGGACTATTCTTTATATTTTAATAGCTACTAGCATATATTTAATTTATAAGGATAACAATTATAAAGATATTCCAAGTTATAATAAAACACTACTTATAAATTATTTTTCTAATCAAATATTTTCTTTTTTATTCTTTACTATTAAAAGTCCTTTTTTAGCACTTATAGATACAATCATAGTTCTTATTAGTTCACTATTTTTATACTGTGAATCTAAAGAATTAAATAAGACATCAGCTAAGTTACTTATACCTTATATCATTTGGAATGTGTTTGCGACTATACTTATTATTTCTATATTCCTTATGAACTTATAATACAGAGTTTTCTGTATTTTTATACTAACTCATATTCTCTAGCAAATATTCTTTCATCACTACAATATTAAATAATATATTTATTTTCTCTTTTACAAATTATAATACCTATAGTTTTATTTTGATTAACTTTCTTTAAATTATTATCTATATAGTTCATATAAACCTGTATTTGTTCGATGTGTTCTTTTTTTAGTTCAGTTACTTTTAGTTCTACTACAACATAACAATTATATTCTATGTTAGAGAGTAGCAAATCTATATAATTATATTTATCATCTAATTTAATTTTAAACTCATTACCCACATAAGTAAAACCAAAACCTATCTCTGACAAAAAATGATCTAAATTATTTAATATTAACTGTTTTAAGGCATATTCAGTTACATTTTCATTGGAAGAATTATTTTTAATCTTTATTGGATTAGGAACTAAATCAGTTACTTCTAAATGTTTTGATTCAATAAGTTTATTTTTTGTTTCTTCACTTAATCTACCATATTCTTTATTTTTAATTTTATCTTGAAGCTCCCTCTTATTGAGATTGTTATTTAATACAGTATTTATATAATAAATGATTTCATCAACGTTGCTTATAGACAGCAATTGTATATAATGACTCCAACTCAATTTTGACACCAGAGGTGTCAATTTTTCATTACTAAATATTTCATAAAATTTTCTCATTCTATACAATGTTCTTTCATTATATTTCTTACCTACTTCAATCATTAACTTTTCTGAATATTGTTTAATTATTTTTTTTCCATACTCTTTACCTGTTTCACTAAGTAATTTACCTATTTCAAAATAAACATTAACTTTATTTCTATCTTTTTAATAATCTTTAGCCCTATCATATATTTCACATTTAATTAAGCTTTCTTTTATTTGATTATAATAATTCATATCATACTCCTCTCATAATAAAGTCAAGTATTTTCTATACAAAACTTTATAAAATTTTTTTATTTTTCATTCAAACTAGTTATTTTACTAGTTTTTATCATTATTTATATTAAATTTTTGCATAATGAAAACTGTTAACATAGGCATTTTTTTAAATTTTGTTAACTTAATTATTATATTTATAATTAAGTGGACTATTAGCCAATTGTGTTTTCATATATGCTTATCCTCTCATTTCATTCTGTATTGATAATCTTTGTTATCTACCTAAACTCTTTAATACGGCATTATATGAAACTGGCCTTGGTGATTCTTTCTATCTAGATCAAGTCCTATGGAGAATTTTACCAAATTCCACTTCCACATAATATCACTAATCTATCTCTAGTTTAGTGAATTAAAACTATAAATTCCTACTCATAATCTTAATTCACTAAACTAGTATTAATGATATTATCAGTTAAAACTTATGCAGCTTTCTCTTATTGCTTTTTCTTCATCAAATGAATTTCCACTTTTTACTATAGCCATAAGTATATACATAAATTTTCTTATTATTGCATTTATTGAAATCAATTTTGTTAACGGATTAGTTCTTTGTGTGGTATAATAGTTATGCAATTGCAGGAAGAAATTATTTTTCCCTACGAGACAGATGCCAATTTGTTTTAAATTACGTCTTAATTTAGAACGACCTCGTTTGGAAATATGTTTCTTTCCTTTTTTTTGACCACTTGAACTTTCTTTAAGACTTAATCCACTCATTTTTAACACCTGTTTTGCATGTTCATAATTTTTTAAATCTCCTGTTTCTGCAATAATTCCTATCATACTCATATATCCTATACCTGTTATTTCAACTGCTTTTTCTACATAGTCAATTTGACTTGCTAATTCTATTAATTCTTTTTCGTTTTCTTCTAATTCTTTAAGCAGTTCCATAAATCTTTCGTATAGTCTTTTTATCTCTTTTTTAGTAAAAGCATCCGAATTTATTCCATTACTTTTTTCACACAATTCTTTTAATTTCATAATACTTTTTTTATTTGCTCGACTATTATCTTTAGTCATTAGTTCAGTAAAGTCCTCTAATGTCATATTTTTTATTTCATTAGGTAGTAATTGATTTTCATATATTGGTTTAATTCCAACAGAATCTACCTTATATACTTTTTCTACTTCTGGAAAATACTTATCATTCCATACATGAATTTTATTTCTTATTCGATTTATTTCTTTTTGAATATCTTCATAAATACTATATCCTGAATAAATATTTTGATATAATTCATCTCTTTCAATAGGTTTAACATATTTAC
>CALVVM010000037.1 GCA_944363855.1 uncultured Bacilli bacterium | reverse complement strand
TAGTTAACAATAATATTTTTACTATTTCATTATAATAAAACAGTATATAATATTGTCTTAATATTTTAAAATGTATTGTGGTTTATTACATTATTAAATATTTAAATTAAAGGAGAAAACTTTATATTTCAATGTTTTTCTCCTTTTTATTATTCTCTTTTTATTTTTAAATATACTAAAAAAAGAATTAAATTTTTTTTAATTCTTTTTTTAACCTATTCTTCTTTTTTTAGTATTTGTTGTAATAAATGAATCTTCTTTTACTGTAATAATTAAACTTTTAACACAGTTATCACTTCTTTTTTTAGATGATTTATTTTTAGATTTTAATAATCCTATAAATACTACTAGTGTTGATAATATAAACGAAATAATTGTTATACCTATCCAATTTATAGAAATTAAAACTTCATCATCAAAAGTATCACTATCATATTCATCTATATATTTATTTGAATATTTTATAAATGTTGATAACTTATCTTTAGTATTATCTTTTTTATTTACTTTGGTTAATATTTTATTTAATTCATTTTCACTATATAAATCATTTGTAATACCAAATGTTTTTATACCTATATCATCATTCTTTAAATCCATTGTAAACATTATTCCATCTTTATTATCTCCAATACCAAATTTATTAGTATTATAAAATAATTCCATATACTCTTCTAAAGTATTTTGATTATAATGTTTAACTGTAACAAGTACCATATCTATATTATATTTTTTTATATATTTATCCACACTTTTCTTTAAATCTTTTTCTTCTTTATCATTTAAGATTTGTGCGTAATCATATATTTTTATTGTAGTATCAAATACTCTTTCTGCTTTAACACTACTTACTCCAATAATCAATAATAATATTAAAAATAATTTTTTTAAATGCTTCATAATATCACCTTAAATAAGTTTAATAATAGTAATAGAGCAAATACTATTAAAAAAGTACTTATCCATAAAAATATTATTCTCTTTTTATCTATTGGAGTATTATCATTTATCTTACCTGTTTGCCCATTCATAGCAAATGTATAAGTTTTGTTTTTATATTTTATATTTAAAAACCAGATTGGTAATAAAACAAATGAAAAATTTAAATTATATAAGTTAATAGAACTATCTACTTCTTTTATTTTATTAAATCCCTTTATATCTTTTATCATTTCTTTTTTAAAACAATTTTTTGTTTTTTCATTTGCTTCTTTTATTGAATCTTCTTTATTTTTATTGTTTTTTTCTATTAAATAATTATTATAATTATCTTTATCAAATATTTTTAAATCTTTAAAATTATAAGGTTCAATTATTTCTAATATTTCATCTTGAAAACCATTAGACATATTTACTAATACTTTTTCAAAAGAAACATTTCCACCCCTTATTGCTTTATATTTATCTGTTTTTGTATATTTATATTCATTACTTTTCCAAGTACTAATATCATCACATTCTGTTTCAAGTACTCCTGTTGTATCATAATCACAAAGCATAACAGGAATATAAACACCTTTTATTTCTTGAGCTTTTTTATTTATATTAAATGATTTAGGCATAAACCATTTATCCTTACATAATTTTTTAAACGCATTCATAGCATCTTTTTTAGTTTTTTCAAAAGGAATTATATAATCAATATTATATTTTGATTTAAAGGATTTGTGTGTTAAATCTTTACTATTACAATATATACATTTTTTAAGTTCATTACTAGAAATTATTTCTGCACCACAAGAACAAGTATATATTTCTTTTTTAGTTTCATTTAAATCAAAAACAGATCTACAATATTCACATCTTAATTTATTATTTTCACTATCTAAAATTAATTCAGCACTACATTTAGGACATTTCCTATTCACAGTATCACCTACTTTACTACATTGTATCATATAAAAAGAATAAGTAATACAGATTTACTTATTCTTTTTCTTTACTTTACTTAGAGTTTACATGTTATTGTATTCAATACATTTCTTTTCTAATAACTTAAAATTACAACATCTAGATTTTATATTTTCACTTAATCTATTTGTATTATACAAATTATATAATTTAGAAGACTTATTTTTTACTTGAATATAATTTTCATTTAACCAATCTAATTGTTCTTTTAACAATTTTTGATATTTCTTTTCTTCATCTTTTTTAGGAACACTATCTAAATCTATTAACTTATAGTTATTTTCTTTTACTGGAATCATATTATTAAAATTAATTGCCCCTAACTCTCCATTTTTTATTTTAAAAAAATCTATTGTGTTTCTCATTTTCAAATGTTTTAGTTTAGGACTTGATAATGGTGCGAAATATTCTATATTTTTAATCATAAATAAAACTCCTACAAAAGGTCTTAATTCTTTTTCATATTTATTATATGAAACTCTATTATCAAACTCTCTTAAATAATCACAATAATCAGTATCAACCTTTACTAATTTTAAATTAAATATCATGTCATCAACTCCTTTATTTTCAACTATTAAAATTATATCATCAGTACATTTGTTTGTAAATATTTTTTAAAAAAAATATTTTTCATAATAAACAAAAAAGATTAGAGTATACACTCTAATCACTTTTTCAACTCCCAATTTGTGGCTGGGTTCACCGCTTTTTTAAGTCCCAATTTGTGGCTGGGTTCACCGCTTTTTTGCTATTAACAATAGCAATATTATTATATGCATTTTTGCACAACATAATCACTTATGCACTAATAATATACTATATTTTTTTATAAAAGTCAAACTATCTATTTTTGTTTTTCCAATATAAAATATTTACACTCATAACTACATAAGTTTTTAATATAATCATCTTTAAACTTAATATCATTTATCTTATTACATATTTTATTTAGTCTATTACAAAAACCTTTTAATCTAAGTTTTCCATATGACCAATCGCCTATTATATAATCATAGGGTTCAAAATACTCAGTGTATTTTTCTTTAAAAGCACTTTCATCATACCCATCTTTATATTCTTCAATTAACTTATATTTAATATTATTTATCTCTATCATTCGTACACCTTCCTAAATGCATAACTGACTTCTTTATATTTTACCAAATTTGAAGAAGAATTCCAAGTCATATATCCACCATTTAATCCATTATCGTATAAAGCTTGTATTTGATCAGATATTTTTTCATCATCATAAACTACACTAGGTTGTTTAGTGGTGTTGTAAGTTTGAATCCAGGTTCTAACAATTGCTGGAGTTGGTATTATTTCTTGCTTAGATACAACATACTTACTCCATGCATCTATTAGTTTATATGGAACTGTCCAAACAACTTCTTTAATACCATATTCATATTTATTAAAATGATCTGGATATGGCATACCACTTATTACATCAGCTACATTTGATATTGCTGGCCAAAATTGTCCATATGCAGTTACATAATTGGAAGCACTTTCTCCAAATACATCTATTGATACATATCCACCAACACTATGTATTTCATCACAAGCATACATAACAAAAGTTTGTAAAGCTTGAGCTTTTTCTTCATTATAAGTATTATTTAAAATTATTACTCCTTCTCTTTCTAACTTAGTTGTTCTATCAGGAAATCTAACATAATCAAATTGTATTTCATTAAAACCTACATCAGTTATTGCTTCTTTACCTAATTCTACAACAAATTCCCAAACAAATCTATTATAAGCACTTGGCCAATAAGATCCATTATGACTAAATGGTTCACCATTACTATTTTTAATAGCTACTTCTAAATGGTCATTAACAAAATATGAATCTTTAAAAGCTGTTATTCTACCTATCACATATATTCCAGCATCTTTAGCTCTTTTTACATATTCTTTATAATCTTCATATTCATTAATTGCTTTATCATAATTAGTTGGTGAATATTCCTTCATTACAGGTGAATTATAAGCAGGTGAAGTATTATCCTTAATATCAATAACAAATGCATTAATATTATTCTCTTTAGCAAAACTAATATATTCATCTATATTTTTAACAGCTCCACTATTTATATATAAACTTCTAACTTCTTCAGGCATAACATTATCTTCAAACTTAGCCTTCTCATACGGATAATAATCTAAATTGTTAGCATTACCACCATTTAAAGTATCACCCATTTTAGACATATATTCTTGTATACCATTTTCATCATATACTTTAATACTTTCTTCTAAAGTACCAACTAAATATTTACCATATACATAACCTTCTATATCATTATATTTAATTTTATATTTATTAACCTTCCCCTCTTCAATTTTATCATATCCAAGTATTTCTACTCTTTCACCTTTTTTTATATAAGATAATATTTTAGAAGATTCTAAATCTTTATAAACAGTTAGATTAGTTCTTACAAATAACTCTTTTTCTTTAATTATCTCATCCTTATTAGTAGTTAAATTGTTTTTATTTATTAAATAAAATTCGTCTTTATATTTTATTTTTACATATATATCATCATCTTTTTTTTCTTTAAATTTATAAGTCGCTACTTCTTCACCTCTATTTATTTTAATAGATTCTTTATATTCTAAATCATATAAAGTAACACTTAACATTTCACTAGATATATAACTTTTACTAGTTTCTTCCTTTACTTCTTTTTTATCTAATAATAATATTAAAATTAGTAACAACAAAACTATTAATATTAAAGGCAATATTACTATTTTTTTTAATCTTATTTTATTCATATTATCCACCACTTATAGTATAACACAATTTAACATTTTTTTACAGAACAAAAGTCAAAATAAATTTTGATGTAGATTTTTTTTAGAAGTGCACAATTAATGTGCAATAAGTTTTGAAAACATATATAATACTTTCTTAAGCAATTTGTTTGTCATTAAGGAGGTATTGAAAGTGACTAATTATTGTCATCTATCTT
>CALVVM010000036.1 GCA_944363855.1 uncultured Bacilli bacterium | reverse complement strand
GACAATCCTAAAAACCATCTATAAGCTAAATTAACCTTACATTCTTCACAGGTCTTTCTCATTGAATTTATTCCGAATGTTTTATTTATTATTAATAACTTAAAAAGAACTATTGGAGGTATACTTTGTCTTCCTAAGTCACTATATAAATGTTTTACTTTATCTTCAATAAACTTAAAACTTATACATTGATCTATTTTCCTTACTAGATGATCTTTAGGTACTAATTCCTCTATAGTTCTTAATATTATACTATCTTTCTTATAATTTTGTTTTGTCATTGCCATACTTCTTCACATCCTTATTTTAACCACTTTAATTATATCATTTTTACATAAAAAAAGCGAGATTCAGCAATGACTATTTGGTTAGAATAAGTCTTCATCTCGCATATTAATTATATATCATTTTTTTAAAAATAAAAAGACTATTTACAAAATTTCTTTTGTCAACAGTCTGAATCACATAATGTGATTTTTTTTATTGTTCCAATTTAATAGTTGGTATTAAATCTTCTAATGAATCATTTTGATATGTAGGTTCAGTTCCTTTAATATAATAAAACATAGTAGGCTTTTTAGTGTTTTCGTCAGCAACTTCACCACTTATAGGATCTACTAATACTCCAACAACATTACTAGGTAAATCATACCAAGTATCTTCTTTTTCTTTTGTATAGTTTTCAACTATATCAGCCCACATATATTTAATTTGTTTACCTTCACCAGTTTCACTGTATCTATTATCATCATATCCACTCCAAATACCTACAACAATATTTTTATTATAACCAAATATAAGATGATCGGTATCTGTAGTACCTGTTTTAACAGAATACTTTTTAGTAAGTTTATTAGCAAGATCATAGCAAGTAGGGTAGTTATAATCTATAAAATTATAGTTATATGTACTAGTTAATATTTCATTAGTTATATAAACTAAACTAGAGTTTAATACTTGTTCTTTTTTTTCTTTATATTCATATAAAACATTTCCATTAGAATCTTCTATTTTTTTTATAAAGTGTGGTGTGCTTTTATATCCATTACTAGCAAGTGTTCCATAAGCAGTAACCATATCAATTAAAGATATTTCTTCACTACCTAAAGCAAGAGAAGGTATTGCTTCTAAATTAGAAGAGATTCCAACTCTTTTAAGCATTTCAACTAACATTTCTTCCCCCAAAAATAAATGAGTTTTAACAGCATACACATTTTCTGAATAAGCAATAGCTGCTGCCATAGAAATATTCTTATTACCATATTTATTATTATAATTAGAAGGACTATAAGTTTTATTATTAGAAAAAACAAATGTAGTTTCTTCACTAGTAAAAGTAGTTGATTCAGTAAAACCATTTTCTAAAGCAACATAATAAAGAAAAGGTTTTAAGGTAGAACCAACTTGTCTTTTAGCTGATATTGCTCTATTAAACTGACTAACACTATAATCTTTACCACCTGCAAGAGCAAGTACTTCAAATGTATTAGGATCCATTACAATACTAGCTAACTGCATCTCTTCATTAGTAAAATTATTTTTAATAGATTCTTCAAGTATAGTTTGAGCATTCATATCTAGTGTTGTATATATTTTAAGACCACCTGTTTCTAAAAATGAAGATGGTAAGGATAATGTCTTTAATTCACTCATAACACTATCTTGAAAATATCTTAGTGTTTTTAAATTATTATTTTCTAAATAACCATAAAACTCTAATTCTTCATTATAAGCACTTTCCATTTCTCCACTCGTTATAAATTCATTATTAACCATCGCATCAAGAACTAGTTTTTGTCTTTTCTTAGAATTATCATAATTTAAAATAGGTGAGTAGTTAGAAGGTGATTTAGGTATTCCAGCTAATATACTAGCTTCAGCTAAAGTAAGTTCAGAAGAACTCTTATTAAAATAATAATAACTTGCATTCTCAATACCATAAACACCACCATAATTTATAGTATTTAAATATCCTTCAAGTATTTCATCCTTACTATATTGACTTTCTAATCTTATAGTAAGCCATGCTTCTTTTAATTTTCTTTCCCAAGTTTTATCAAACTCTAAAAATAAGTTTTTCGCATATTGTTGTGTTATAGTAGAAGCACCCTGTAAAGTTTTTCCATTTACAACATTTACATATAAAGATTTAGCTATTCTTAAATAATCAAAACCTTGATGTTTATAAAAGTTTTTATCTTCAATAGATATGGTCGCATTTATTAAATGTGGAGAAATATCTTCTAATTTAATCCATTGATCACTAGTACCATTTATTAAATTATTATTTGTGTCATATAGATAATATCCATTAGAAGTGTTGATATCAAGCTTATTAGTCATTGAAGCAACTAGATAAATACCAAGATATGTAAACATAAAAAATACAAGAGAAAATATAACTATTTTTATTACTTTTTTAACCTTTTTCACGCTTTCACCTACATTCTAAAATTAGTATTGTAAAAAAATGTGAAAATATGAGTGCAAAATAAAAAAAAGTATGCTATAATGTTTGGGATGTGTATGGGAAAAATTAATTTAAAAGCAAATCTTGTATCTCCAGATGAAATATTAAATATTGATATATCTGGTATAAAAACAAGTAATAAAATAGTATATAAAGAAAATAATATTACAGTAACTATTTTAATTCAAAATAATAGAATAGAAATGAATAGAACTTGTAATGAATATAAGATTAATTTAGTTTTTGATGAGTATAAAAAAACTATATCTAATTATCAAGTATTTGGTATGCCAAAAACATTTGATTTAGAAACAAAAACTAAGAAACTTATTATAAAAGAAAATATAATAGAACTTGAATATGAATTAGAAGGAAATAACTTTAAATATTCAATAGAATGGGAGGATTTATGATACTAGATAAATTAAGTGAAATAATAACTAATATAGCTAATACATTAGGTTATAATGAAACTTTAAGAGTTATTAAATCTAATAGACCTGATTTATGTGATTATCAATGTGATGAAGTATTTAAATTAACTAAAATATATCATAAATCACCTATAGAAATAGGAGAAGAAATAGTTAGTAAAATAAATGAAATAGAAGACTTTAATAATTATTTTGACAAAGTAGAGTTTTGTAAACCTGGATTTATAAATATAACAGTTAGTAATAAATTTATAAATGATTCATTAAAACTAATGGATAATAGTGATAAGTTTAATATAAGAGTTCCAAGTAAAATAGATACTTATGTAGTTGATTATGGTGGACCTAATGTTGCTAAACCATTACATGTAGGTCATATGAGACCAGCTATAGTAGGTGAATCTATTAAGAGAATAATAGAGTATATGGGACATAAAACTATATCAGATGTTCATTTAGGGGATATTGGACTTCCTATAGGAGAAGTTATATATGCATGTTTAAGAGATAATGTTGCTCCAAATGATTTAACTTTAGAATATTTAAATAGAGTATATCCTGAAATGAGCGCTATAGTAAAAGAAGATGCAGAAATAAAAGAAAAATGTGCTTCTATTATTAAGGATGTACAAGATAAAAAGAATTATTTAGATTATTGGAAAAAAATATGTGAAATATCAACTCTTGATATAAAAAGGCTTTATAAGTATTTAGATATATCTTTTGATTATTGGTATGGAGAATCTGATGCTTATGATTATATACCTAAAGTAAAAGATTATTTAGAAGAAAAAGAATTACTTAAAGAAAGCCAAGGCGCTAAAGTAGTATTTATAAATAAAGAAGAAGATAAAATAGAATATCCACCTTTGATATTTCAAAAAAGTAATGGAGCATTCCTATATGAAAGTTCTGATTTAGGAACAATATATCAAAGAATGGAAGACTTTAATCCGGATTACATTTTATATGTAACAGATCAAAGACAAGTCATGCACTTTGAACAAGTATTTAGAGTTTGTGAATTAAGTGGAATGACAAAAGATACAAAACTTCTTCATTTACCACACGGTACAATAAATGGTATGGATGGTAAACCATATAAAACAAGAAGTGGTGAAACACCAAAACTTGATTTACTATTTAATGAAGTAAAAGAAATATTTATATCTAAAAAAGAATCTAATAAAGATATGAAAGAAGAAGATATAAATAAAATAGTAAACTCTATATTAAAGTTTGCTGATTTACAAAACGGTAGAGATAGAGATTACATATTTGATTTAAATAAATTTAGTGATACTCAAGGTAAAACAGGACCATATATTTTATATACTTATCTTAGAATGAATAAAATAGTTGAAAAATATGAAACTAATATAAATAATTTAAGTAATAAAATATATAATAATTATGATAGAGATTTAAGAATAGGAATACTTGATTTAGAAAATTATTTAAATAATGCATTTAAAGAGTTTAAACCAAATTATATAGCTGAATATATATATAATATATGTGTTCTTATGAATTCATTCTATCAAAACAATCATATATCTAATTTAGAAGATAAAGAAAACTTAAATGATTGGGTAAGTATTATTAAACTTGCTAATAAAATAATAAAAGAAATGTTAAATTTACTTATAATAGATATACCTACAGAAATGTAGTTGGAGGGAGTTATTATTATGAAATTAAAAGATATGAAAAAAGAAGAGTTAGAAGTACTTTCTTATACAGATTTAACAGAAATGATTTTAAAAGAAAATAAAAAACCAATGAATACAGCTAAAATATTTAAAAAAATATGTGATTTACTTGAATTAAGTGAAGAAGATTATTCTTCTAAAATAGGAGATTATTATACATCTTTAACAACTGATAAAAGATTTTTATTACTTGATACTGCTGAATGGGATTTAAAAGATAAACATAAAGTAGAAATAGTATTAGATGAAGATGATGAAGATGAATTATCTTTTGATGAAGAAGAAGTAGAAGATGATGAAGAAGAAACAGAAGAAGAAACTGATGAATCTATAGAAATAACAGATGATGAAGTAGATTTAGATGATTCTAATGATTTAGAAGAATTATCAATAGTAAGTGATGATGAAATGGAAGACGATATGTAGTCTTCCTTTTTTGTATAATTTTTAAAAAATAGATAATAATAAAAAAAGAATATCAACTAGTATAAAGTTAACAAACTTATTTTAGTTTTTATAAAATTATTAAAACATAAGTAATTCTTTAATATTATGACAATTTAAAGGACTGTTTATACTATTAAATAATGTATTTATATTTATTTAGAATAATTATTATTTTATAAATATATACCAAAATAATGACTGTTGAAGTGTAAAGTAAATATTTTTTATTCTTTTAATTTTAATAAAATGTAAAGTTAGTGTAAAGAGTTTTGTGGTAAAAAGTTAAGAAAGTTGAATTTTATAATAAATTTAACTTTTTTAATTGTATAAATTTGTTTTATATGGAAATATTTTAAAGAGTGTGTTATACTTAATTAGGATAAGTAATATCATAGTTAAAGCTTATTTCTATCAAAGGACTTTGCTTTATACAAGTATTGCTTATTAAACAAGGTAAATGAAAGGAGAGAGGTTATATG
>CALVVM010000035.1 GCA_944363855.1 uncultured Bacilli bacterium | reverse complement strand
TTAAGTTCTTCTGAGTTCATTATAACACTTCTTTCTCCTTTTTTTCTCTCGATAATTTAATTTTACCACGTTTTTGTTTAAACGTCTAGTTTTTCGGTCAAAATGTATTGACAATATTTTCGGACGGTGTTATATTTAAAATGTCCTTAATATCGGACATTGATAAGAAAGACTCTTATAATAAAAACTAGGTAAGTCAAGTTATACAAAATTTGATAAAATTATTCTAGGAGGATGATGTTATGAGAGTTAATGAAAAAATCGAAAGAATCACACCAGATACTTTGATATGTGGAATTGATATAGGAAAAACAAAGTGTTGTGCAAGATTCTGCGATTACAGAGGATTGGAGGTGTATCACAAAGTTTGGTTTGATAAAACAGAAAATCTTGATGTAATAGGTTGTCAAATAACAGCAGCGATGTATAATGAAAATAAAACAGATGTAATTATATCTTTTGAGCCAACAGGGCACTATTGGTTAAATATTGATAAATATTTTAAAGATTGTGGTCAAGAAACGGTTTTAATGCCTACATACACAGTAAAACAAGCTAAGGAAATGCATGATCAAAATCCAACTAAAAGTGATCCAAAAGATGCGTTATTAATAGCTAGGCTTACTAGTGAAGGTAAATATGTTAAACCTATTGAAAGAGATGAATTATATCAAAATATATATTCAGGATACAGTATTTATGAAGATATTCAAAAAGAAATAAATCGAATAAGGAATAAAATTCATGTATGGAATGATAAATATTTTCCAGAAGTGGAAAAAGTATATAAGATAGATACTGTTGGAATTAAACCTATCTATGAGAATCAATTATTACCTAATGAAATTAAAAATATGACATTAGAAAACTTTAATGAAATAATGACTAAAGATAATAGTCGAGCAAATAAAAAAAGAATTATGAAATTGAAAGAATTGTGTGAGAAAAGTAATGGAATAAATTCGGATGCTTTTACAAAAAAGGAAATAAAAAGACTATACGAAAGATTTAATGGATTGCTTAATGAATTAGAAGAATATGAAAAAGAATTAATAGAATTAGCAAGTCAAATTGACTATGTAGAAAAAGCAGTTGAAATAACAGGTATAGGATATATGAGTATGGTAGGAATTATTGCAGAAACAGGAAATTTAAATAATTATGAACATGCAAAACAGGTGTTAAAGATGAGTGGATTAAGTCTTAAAGAAAGTTCAAGCGGTCAAAAAAAAGGAAAGAAACACATTTCCAAACGAGGTCGTTCTAAATTAAGACGTAATTTAAAACAAATAGGCATCTGTCTCGTAGGGAAAAATAATTTCTTCCTGCAATTGCATAACTATTATACCACACAAAGAGAACATCCGTTAACAAAATTGATTTCAATAAATGCAATAATAAGAAAATTTATGTATATACTTATGGCTATAGTAAAAAGTGGAAATTCATTTGATGAAGAAAAAGCAATAAGAGAAAGTTGCATAAGTTTTAATTAATAATATCATTAACTTTAGTTTAGTGAATTAAGATAATGAGTGTAAGTTTGTTGTTTTAATTCACTAAACTAGAGATAGATTAGTGATATTATGTGAAAGTGGAATTTGGTAAAGTTCTCCATAGGACTTGATCTAGAGTGAAAGAATCACCAAGGCCAGTTTCATATAATGCCGTATTAAAGAGTTTAAGTAGATAACAAAGATTATCAATACAGAATGAAATGAGAGGATAAGCATATATGAAAAACACATTGGCTAATAGTCCACTTAATTATAAATATAATAATTAAGTTAACAAAATTTAAAAAAATGACTATGTTAACAGTTTTCATTATGCAAAAATTTAATATAAATAATGATAAAAACTAGTAAAATAACTAGTTTGAATAAAAAATATAAAAATTTTATAAAGTTTTGTATAGAAAATACTTGACTTTATTATGAGAGGAGAATCTTATGGAAATAGATATTAGAAAAAGTATTAAAGCTAATTTTGAAGATTTAAACATAGATGAAATAAAAAAAGCAATAGAAAAATCTATATATGAAAGAGAAGAAATAACTCTTCCAGGACTTGGTGTATTTTTTGAAATACTTTGGAATAATTCAGATAATACCAAAAAAGATTACATTTTACAAACACTAAACAAAGTACTAAATTAGTACTTTGTTTAGTGCATCAGTTAGAATGACTAATATTTTTTTGTATGTAAAAAACTATAATTGATTAATAAACTGTCTTTTAGATAATAAAGGCAGTTTGTTAATTTGCATTAGTTTTTCTTCTTTTTTCACATGTACATATCTATCAAGTGTTATTTTAACGCTTGAATGCCCTAAAATCTCACTTAATGTTTTGATATCTACACCATTTAAAAGAGCTCTTGTAGCAAACGTATGCCTTAGTGTATGGAAACTATGTTTTTCAATATTTAATTTTTTTAACATATTTATATAATAATTATAATATTGATTATTAGTAACAAATCTATTAGTATTAGTAAGAATAAAATATTCTTCATTATTATTAGCTTTTAATTTTCTTAAATAAGGCATAAGATCATCGTGTATTGGTACATCTCTCACAGAAGTCTCTGTTTTTGGAGTATCAATTATTACTTCAGTTTTTAATCTACCTTTTTCTTTGCTTTTAATACGAGCTAATGTTTTTCTAACTCTAATAATTTGTTTTTCTAGATCAACATCTTTCCATTGCAAAGCACACAACTCACCAATTCTAAGTCCGGTAAACAATACAAACACAATACCAAATTCTCTCATATTATTACTATCAAGTAAGTTTTCTTCCACTATTTGAACTTCTTCTTCTTTGAATGTAACTATAAGATTTTTAGGTACTTTAGGATATATAATATTAATATCCATTTTTTCATATTTAAAGAATTGTTTTAATATAAGAAGAATATCTTTAATTCTCTTATTACTTAATCCTTCTTCCATAAGTTTTCTAGTAAAATTAACAACATGTATATCTTTTACATCTCTTAATTTTATATTTTTAAAATATGGATTTATTTTAGATTCAATAATAGTATAGTAATTATAATATGTAGTTTCTTTTATTGATATTTTTGCATTTAACCAAGCAAAGATAGAACTATTAAATTTCTTTAAAGCAAGTTCTTTCTCTTTTTTTCTGATTTCATTGATATTTTCCATTGCTTTTTGTTTTTTTAATTTAGCTTCTGTATAAGTTTTACCATACACATAACCATATTTTACAATCTCATCATTTATATCTCTTTCTTTAACATATCTTGCTTCAAATCTTCCATCTTTTCTTTTATAAATGTTTTCTCCTCTTTTAGACATATATTTCCCTACTTTCTATTCTACTAAATACTACAATATCGACTGCTTTAAAAATAGTTTTTTCAAAAAAAAATATTTTATTCACTTTGTTTTACAATAGTATACATTTTCGTTAGAAAAAAAATTACATGTGTTACAATTAAGAATTACACGCAATATAATAGTTCGCAAAATATAAAATAAATGGAAATACTTTATTGTATCACTAGGCTAGTATTTCCATTTTTATTATACAACTTTTTTTAATTTTTTATATAAAAATGCTATTGGTAATTTTTACCAATAGCATTTCTATTACATCATATCTTCTAGTTTTTTTGTAGCCTTTTGCATCGTATCTTCGGCTAAATCTTCTAATTTTTGCATTACTGGCTCACTATATTTCTGATAAGCTAGTACTGCACCAGCACCCATAGCAATAAGTGCCATTGACCTTAAAACTTTCATTCTATCACCTCACTAGAAATATGAAGTTGTATATAAACTAATATATACATTTATATTTTTAGTGTTTTTTTACTTTTTATTCAAATTATTTAACATTTTTTCTAAAAGTCCTGTCTTTCTTTGTATTTCATTATTATTTCTTATTCCATACATAAATGCCATAGGTTCGCCTATTATAATTAGTCTTTTTTTAGCACGGGTTACTGCAGTATAAATAAGTTTTTTATAAAGCATTCTTTTATATGAACTACTTACAGGCATAATAACTAGTTCAAATTCACTACCTTGTGATTTATGTATACTTATAATAAATCCATGTTTAAATTTATTAAAATCTTTTGAAGTGTATGTAACTATATTAGAATCATAATCAATTGTCATTTCTGATTTACCACTTTTTCCTTTAAATTCAATATTTTTAATAATACCTATATCACCATTAAAAACATTGTTATCAGGATCATTTACTAGTTGTAATATCTTATCATTTTCTCTATATATTACATCTCCATATTTTAATTCTTTTTTATTTAATTCTACTGGATTAAATACATCTTGAAGTACTTTATTGATATTATCTATTCCATTTACTCCTGCATACATAGGAGCCATTAACTGTACTCTTTTATAGTCATACCCTTTACTTATTACTTTTTTAACAATATTTATTAAACTAGGAATAATAACATCACTATGACATTCTAAGAACTTATAATCATCTCTATCAATTAAGAAATCTTCTTCTAGTGTTTCATTTTTTATTTCATTAGCAAGTACTGGTATATAACTATATTCATCTTGTCTATAAAGTAAATCTAGTTCTACAGTATCAACAATATCACTATCTATTAAATCCTTTAAAACATTACCACTTCCTACACTAGGTAATTGGTTATAATCTCCAACAAGTACTAACTTTATATTATTTGTAAGTCCTCTAAGTAAACTATTCATAAGCCTATTATCTATCATACTTACTTCATCCACTATTACTAAATTAGAATAATCAGGATTATATTCATTTATCAAAAACTCATCCGTTTCCTTATTCCATTTTAAAAATCTATGAATAGTTGAAGCAGGAATTAGTGTAGATTCACTCATTCTTTTACTAGCTCTTCCTGTAGGTGCGAGTAGAGCTATATTACTTATTAAATCTTTATCTGTAAACTTATTTAAAGTTTTATAAAGTTCGACTATTGCTTTTATTATTGTAGTTTTACCTGTTCCAGGACCACCAGTTATTATTAGTATGTTATTTTCCAAAGCTTTTATAATAGCTTCTTTTTGTTTATCACTATACTCTATTCCGTACTTATCTTCTAATTCTTTAATACGCATATCAATATTTTTATAAGTTGTTACTTTTTTATTTATTAAATAATTTATTTTATCAGCAATATATTCTTCAGCATCATAATCTTCAAAAAGATAATATTTATCATCCTCTATTTTTATTTTTAATTCTCCATCTAATTCACTTATTGATTCATCAAATAAAGTACTATCTATATCAGTTTTTAAATAATAACTAATACCTTCATATATTTCACCATAAGATAGATAAGTATCTCCTTTTTTAAAACTTAACTCTTTAATTGTATAAACTATGCAAGCTTTAATTCTACTTAAATTAAGTTTATCTTCGTTTAAGGTTGTAGCTATTTCATCTACTTTTATAAAATTTATTTCTTCTACATCATCTATTATTTTATATATATCATTTTCAATTATTCTAATAGTATTACTTTTATATGTATTATAAATGCTTAAAGCATCCCTCATAGTAAATCCTAGTTCAGTTAATTTTACTATTGTTTCATGTGATTCTTCGTATTTAACTAGTGTATCGTGTATTATATCAATCTTAGCTTCAGATAGTTTTGGTACTTGATATAAACAAGTTTTATCTTTAAGAATTAAATCGAGTGCTTCTTCTCCTAAAGTTTCTACTATTCTAATAGCCATTTTTTCTCCAATACCTTTAAATAAATCACTTGATAAAAACTCTACTATTCCATCTTTATCATCAGGTTTTATTCTTTCACTATCACTTACATTAAACTGAAATCCATATTTAGGATGATTAGTTATTTCTCCATACATTATATATTTTTCATTTTCATTTAAGTCAGCAAAATATCCTGTAAAAGTTATGGTTTTATTAACATATTCTTGCATCTCTACAATGTTAGTTTCAAACACTTTTAAAAGACCTATTATATAGCCCTTTTCGCTTCTAAATATAGATTGTCTAAATACTCCTTTTACAAAATCTTTCACTGTATACACTTCCTATTTTATTATTTTTTTATCTAAACAATAAGGTATTACTTTATTGTTTAGAACGTGTGATAATGGTATATCTTTCATAGTTGTATCATACCAAATAAAATCTTCTATTTCTTCTGAAGTAGTAAGTTCACCTTTTAAATTATCTGTATAGTTGAAAAGGTGAAAATGAATTTTTAAATTAGGATCACTAGTAGCAGTTTCTACAAAGTCCATAACTAATTCAAACTTAGTTTCATCAAATATTGCTCTACTACCTAATTCTTCATGACATTCTCTTATAGCAGCTTCAAGTACAGTTTCACTTTCTTCTACTTTACCACCTACCATTTGATAAGTTGGTCTTCTTCCAGGTTTATCTAAAAGTAATTTATTATCTTTGATAAATATTGTTCCTACTACTTTTAACATGAGATTACCAACAATATTATAACATAAAAAAAGATAAACTTTTAAGTTTATCTAATCATTTGATAAATTATCAAAATAACCTTGGATAAATACTACAGGAGTTCCTTTATCTCCACTACCACTAGTTAAATCACATAATGATCCAATTAAGTCAGTAAGTCTTCTAGGAGTAGTTCCTTGAGATAACATATTTCCCACTAAATTACTTTCTTTTTGTTTTATTTCTTTTTTTATTGCTTCTTTTAGCTCATCACCTTTTAAATCAGCAAACTTATTATCTGAGATGTATTTTAATTTTAATTCATTTGGAGTACCATTTAAACCTTCCGTATGGGCAGGTGAAACAACTGGATCAGCAAGTTCCCAAATATGTCCTACAGGATCTTTAAAAGCTCCATCTCCATATACCATTACTTCTACTGTTTTACCTGTTAATTCTTTTAATTTATTTTGTATATCTATAACTAATTTATCTCCTGTTTTAGGAAATAATTTTAATCTTTCTTCAGTTGATTTATTTGATCCAAGTAGTCCATAACTAGGATTAAATCCACTACCATTTATAGGTTTATTCATAATTTCATATAGGCCATAAATAGTTTCTGCACCATTTTCTTTTAACATCTTTTTAGTTCTGTATCTAGTATGAATATCACAAGTTAAAACATCTTTTGTATAATTTAATATTACTTTTGTATCATTAGCAAATACAAATTCTACTTCGCAATTTTCACTTTCTATTAAATCTCTATAAAAATCTACCATATTTATACCAGTAAAAGGATGAATATACGAACTAAAAGTTTCTTTATAATCATCTTCGCTAATAACACTGCTTAAATTAAATTTGCTTTTATCTAGTATATCTTCATCTAATATTCCATTACCAACTTCATCAGATGGAAAACTAAGTAACATAGTTATCTTATCCATACCACGAGCAATTCCTTTTAAAATCATAGAAAATCTATTTCTACTTAATATTGGAAATACTACGCCTATATTTTTAGATGGAAACTTATTTTGTAAATCTAAAGCAATATCATCAACAGTTACATAATTACCTTCACTTATTCCTACTACTGCTTCAGTAACAGCGACTATATCTCTATCTCTAAACTCAAATCCTTCATTTTCCTTAGCCTTAATAAGTGAATCAACTACTATATTAGCTAAATCATCATTTTCTTTAATTATTGGAGTTCTAATACCCCTAACAACAGTACCAACACATCTCATAATATACCTCCTATTTTCCTACTAAATTATAGCACTTAAAAAAAAATAAGTAAATTACTTTTTACTTATTTATAAAATCTATTACTTCTTTAACTGTATTATCAAAGTTATTAAAATCTACATCAAACCAATTAACAGGTATTTGATGATTATTCCAAGTATATTGTCTTTTAGCATACTTTCTACTTCTCTGTTTTATTAGTTCTATAGATTCTTCTAAAGTAGATTTACCATCAAAATATTCAAATAATTCTTTATAACCTATAGGAGTTAATACTGCTTTACTTCTTATATTAGTATCATATATTTTTTTTGCTTCTTCTAATAATCCATTTTCAAGCATTATATCTACTCTTTTATTTATTCTATCATAAAGTATTTCTCTTTCAGTAGTAAGTCCAACAAACATAACATCATATAATAATTTATTTGTTTTTTCTTTACTACTTAAAGTAGTGTTAGTATTATCATAGTAGTTTAGAGCTCTTATTACTCTTTTTCTATTATTCATATGTATTTCTGTATTAGGATCTATACTTAGTAATTTATTATATAATTCTTCATCAGTGTATTCACTATATTCATTTAGTATATTTTCGTCTTCAAACTTATAATCATATAAAGCAGCTTTTATATAAAGACCTGTACCACCTACTAATATAGGCATTTTACCTTTTTCTTCTATTTCTTTTATTTTTAATCTACAATCTTTTTGATAATCAAAAACTGTATAATTTTCTTCTATTTCTTTAATGTCAAAAAGATAATGAACTATACCTTCTTTTTCTTCTTCTGTTACTTTAGCAGTAGCAATATCCATACCTTTATATACTTGAGTACTATCTGCATTTATAATCTCACCATTTAATTTTTTAGCAAGCTCAATACTAAGTTTTGTTTTACCTACTCCTGTAGGACCTACTATACATATAACCTTTTGCATACTATTCACTACTTTCTTATAATTCTATTAAAATCATCTACTGTATTTATTGTTTCCTTTGCATATTTTTCCATCTCTTCTTTTATATTTATTATAACTTCACTAGCCCTATATCCTGTATATTTATGAAAATTTATTTTATCAATAATATACTGCGTATTTTTATTTATTCCTATATTTGTAATAAATAAGTTAGATATAAGAGTTCGATAATATTTAAAATTAATATCTTTTATTTCATCTACAGCATAAATATCTCTTATCCCATATTCATCTGGATCTATTATTTGAACTAAATTACCATCATAAATAACATTATCAGAGTGAAGATCGTGCATCAATATTTTACCTTGTGATACAAAATCTATATTTTTTTCTGTTTTTATAGAATGTGTGGATAATCTTTCTAAATTATTGCTAGAAAAAGATTCTCTTAAAGTTTGACCAAATGCTCTTTTTGTAACATATCCATAAAACTTTTTATTATCATAAATAAAATCAAAAGGAAATAAAATACTTTCATTTTCAAAGTTCAAAAAATACTTAAATCTTTCTACATCACTTATACTTAAAGGATTATTAAATTGTTTAAAAACATTTCCGTTTTGAAGCAAAAAGCATTTAGCTGTTGTTCCTTCTTTTAATAATTTTTTACTTATAAAGTCTTCCAAATTCATACACACCTACTTTATGAACATACTATCTCCAAAAGAGAAAAATCTATATTCATTTCTTACTGCTTCACCATATGCATTCATTATATTTTCTTTACCAGCTAAAGCACTTACTAACATAATTAAAGTACTTTTTGGCAAATGGAAGTTTGTTATTAAAGAAGTAATTGCTTTAAATTTATATCCTGGATATATAAATATATCAGTCCATCCACTACATTCTTTAAACTCTCCATATAAATTCATTATTGTTTCTAAAGTTCTTGTAGAAGTTGTTCCTACACTTATTATTCTATTATTATTTTTCTTTGCCTCATTTAATACTTTAGCAGTTTCACTACTCATTTGATAAAATTCACTATGCATCTTATGATTAGTTACATCTTCTACACTTACAGGTCTGAATGTTCCAAGACCTACATGAAGAGTTATATATTCTATTCTTATACCTTTTTCTTTTATTTTATTCATAAGTTCTTTTGTAAAGTGTAAGCCTGCTGTTGGAGCAGCTGCACTTCCTATGTTTTTAGCATACACTGTTTGATATCTATCTTTATCTTTAAGTTTTTCATGGATATAGGGTGGTAAAGGCATCTCTCCTAATTCATCTAATATTTCATAGAATATTCCATCATAGATAAATTTAAATATTCTAATACCTTCTTCGCCAAGACCTATACATTCTGCTTTTAACTTGTCAGAAAATTTAACTACAGTACCTATTTTAATTCTTTTTGCTGGTTTACTTAATACTTCCCAAGTATCTTTTTCTGTTTCTTTAAGCATTAAAAGTTCTATAACTGCTCCAGTATCTTCTTTCGTTCCTAAAATACGAGCAGGCATTACTTTTGTATCATTTAAAACAAGAATATCTCCTTCATTTAAATAATTTATTATATTTGAAAAAGATTCATGAGTTATATTTCCAGTTTCTTTATCAAGCACAAGTAATCTAGATGAATCTCTTTTTTCTAAAGGTGTTTGTGCGATTAATTTTTCAGGCAAATAAAAATCAAAATCATCAGTTTTCATAAAATCATCTCCACGACGTACCTATTATAACACAAAAATAAAATAATCAAAATGATTATTTTATCTTTAATTCTTTTTCTTTTCGTTCTCTTATAGCTTTAGCAAGTTCTTTCCTTATAATATTAAGTTTCTTTTCATATTCTTCATATAATTCTTCTTTTTCTTTAGGAGTATGCATCATATATTCTAAACGTATATCAAAAAGTGCTTTCCTTGCTTCTTCTTCTGTCATAATATCACCTAATATTTTAAAAATCTTTCTACTATTTTAAATATTTCATCTTTCTTTTCTGTTCTAAATATATCATGTGTTACATCATCTAAAAGAACTAATTTTTTATCTTTAGATTTTGCACTTTCATAAACATATTCGCTTGATGAAACAGGTACTAGATTATCACTTTTTCCTTGTAAAATTAAAAGTTTACAAGTTAACTCTTTTGGATAATCATAATATTCTTTTACTAAATTCATAAACTCTTTTAAAACAGATACATTAAGTTTTAATATTCTAGCTATTATCTCATCTCCACCATAGTCTTTTATTATTTTAGGAGCAGCTTTAAGAGATTTGCTAACATTTAGATCATCTTTTATAACATTTAAGTAGTGGAATGCTGGAGCAGCTAAAACTAATTTCTTTACTTGTTTATATTTAACTGATAGATAGGTAGCAATTACCCCACCCATACTATGACCAATTAAATAAATTTTACTATATCCATTTTTTATTAACCACTCTACTTGTTTTTCACTAGCACTAATCCACTCATGATATTCAACTTTACTTAAATTCCTTTCATGACCCGGGAGAGTAAACTGAAATACATCAAAATCTCTATTAAGTTCTAAATAGTTTGCAAGCTGTTCTTCATCATAAGTACCACCTGCAAATCCATGTATTATTAAAATAGCTTTTCTAAACATACAATCACCTCTACTATTCTATTTAAATTATAACACTCTAATACTTCTAAGTAAAGAAAAAAAGTTGCAAAGCAACTTTTAATTTATAGCTAATATTTTAACATCATATTTGCCATTTGGGCTTTCAACAGAAACAACACTTCCTACCTTTAAACCCATAATAGCTTTTGCGATTGGAGATTCATTAGATATTTTATTTGTGAAAGGATCTGCTTCACTACTACCTACTATAGAATATTCTTCCTCTTCTTCATCATCTACATATTCTAAAGTAACTTTAGTACCAATAGATACTACGTCAGTATCAACTTTAGTGATAATAACAGCCCTTTCAAGCATAGCTTCTAATTCTTTAATTCTAGATTCAACAATAGCTTGTTCAGTTCTAGCTGCATCATATTCAGCATTTTCACTTAAGTCTCCTTGAGCTCTAGCATCTTTTAAAGCAATTATAACTTCTGGACGTTTAACTTGTATTAACTCATCAAGTTCCTTTCTTAATTCATCCAATCCTTCTTGTGTTAAATATAATTCTTTTTCTTTTGACATTTTGTTCACCTCATTCTTTTTCGTAAACCTACAAAATAATACTACATATTTATTATTTTGTCAACCATTTCCTAAACTAGTTAACTCTTATCATATCATCTACATTAAGAGTATCTTCTATTTTAATTTTAACTATTTGTTTTGGATGTCTAACTACATCTATTTCGTTACCATCTTCATCAAATATTTTTTCTAATCTATATGTAATTATATTATGTTTAGGACCAAATATTTCTACAACATCACCTGTTTTAAAGTAATTTCTTTGTTCTATTGTAGCAATATTAGTTTCTTTATCATAATCAAGTACTATTCCTAAAAAGTCTTGATTAGATACCTCTACTCTACCATTATAATAACTACATCTTGAATCATATACCCCGTCAAAGAATTGTGGTACTGAATCTCTATTCGCACATCTTCTAAGTATCAATTCATTTAACTTATTATATGTATATTCATATTTTTTGTCACAATATTCATCAATAACTTTTCTATATATTGATATTACTGTAGCAATATAATATACACTTCTCATTCTGCCTTCTATTTTAAAAGATGTTATTCCCATATCTATCATATCAGGTATATATTTTAACATAGATAAATCTTTAGAACAGAATGTAAATGGCATTTCTCCTTTTATTTGTTCTTTATTTTCATTTAACAAATCAAAGTCCCATCTACATATTTGACTACATCCACCACGATTAGCATCTCTATTAGTCAAGAAATTAGACATTACACATCTACCACTATATCCAGCACACATAGCTCCATGAATAAATGTTTCTATTTCAATATCTACGTTGTCTATTATTTCTTTTATTTCTTCTTTAGTACATTCACGACCTAAAACTATTCTAGTTACCCCTTGGTTTTTCCAAAACTCACAAGCTTCTTTATTTATAGTAGAGGCTTGTGTTGATAGGTGTACTTCTAAATTAGTTTTCGATAATACTTCTTTTACTACTATAGGATCACTTACTATAATAGCATCTACTTTACACTCTTCTAGATTTTTTAAATACTCTTCTAACTCTTCTAATTCTTCATTATGAAGAACTATATTTACAGTAACATACACCTTTTTATTTAGAGAATGCGCAAACTCTACACCTTCTTTAATTTCATCAAATGTAAAGTTAATCGCATTAGCTCTTAAATTTAATAAAGGCCCACCTATGTATACTGCATCCGCTCCATATTTTAAAGCAATTTTTAATCTTTCTAAATCTCCTGCAGGAGCTAATAACTCAGGCTTTTTTATCATTTTTCTTCACCCTATATATTGTTTTAGTATTTAAAAATCCATAGTCTACATTAGTAAACATACTATTTATTTTTTCATTATATTCTTCTACATTATCTTTATTAACAGTTTTAAACATTTCTATAATATTTATAAATTTATCTAATTCAATTCCAAAACTATTAAGTATTATATAATCTACATTTATATTTAAACTACTTTTAATTCCATTTAATATATTATTTGAATAAACTTGTGTTCCAATAGAATTATCTATTATTGGATATGTTTTATCTTCTTTTTCTATATAGTTAATATTTGATTCATCATTAAGTTTAAAATATTCTAAATAGTTTTTGATAATATGTCTTTTTGATACAAACATAGGTAAATATCCAAATAATGTAACTAATAATTTACTTTTACTATTCTCTGTTATTTTAATTATTTCTTCTTCTGTTATATCACTTGATATATATGCATATTTAGCACCCATCTTATTCCAATAATTTATTGTATTGTAATTGGTTGTTAAGTGTTCTTGAGACCATACTAAGTCATAATTTAAATCTAATTTATTATATATATTTAATACACCTACATCATAATATAATACACCTTTTATATTATAATTATTTAGTTTTATTAATATTTCTTTAACTGTTTCTAAATCTTTATTATGCATATTTTTATTTAAACTTATAAAAATATCCTTATCTTTTAACTTGTTTAATAAATCTAACTCTGCCATATCAATACAAAAATTAGTATTTACACACATATCTTTTATACCTATTATAAATCCATCTACTATAGTCTTAGTTTTTTCTATTTCATTTATATTAGATGGAATAGTTAATATTTTTGACATACTATCACCTTCATATACAAAAAAGACGCCTTCTTAAAGACGCCTTAATATTATCATATTAAATACTTTTTGTCAATCTATCTATTACCTTTACAAGTAAATGTTTTACCATTGTCAATCCATGTACAAATATATGTTCCTCCTATATTTGTCTTATAATACATACTCTTTTTACAACCATCGTTATCATTAGAAAATTTATTATTTAAGAAACATGATAGACAAGATTCCATTCCACCTTGTTCTGAACTATCAGCTACTTTTGAAATTACAAATTGTACTATAGATATAACAAAGAATACCATTACAGCGGCAATTATTTTTTTTATTAAAGAAGATTGTGCTTTCTTAATTTCATCTTCCTTAGAAGCCACAATAGCCTTAAATAAAGTTATAACACTAACAAAGATTAATATTATTGGAGTAGCTATTTTAAGTAAATTAACTAAGAAACTTATTAGTTCTGGTACTTGATGAGGTATATCAAATGCATCACCACAAGATACATATAATAAATTATCTGTATTACAATAATTGCCATATTCAGTTTCATTCCAAATACAAGCAAAATATTGATTATTTTCACATGCTGTTTTTTCAGTATATTCAGCACAAGAACCACCTTCATAATCATTATCTGTTCCATCTTTTACTGGATCTTTAGTACTAGAAACTAAAGGCATAATAGCGTATCCTTGCTTACTCTTACCATAATTTTCAAACTCAGATTTATGTGACTCTGTAAATACAGCAAAGTCGAATTGTCCTTTTCTATCTACAAATATTGCAAAAGGTGGACAATCTTTATGATTTGCATAATAATCAGCACCTTTAGCTCTTATATCTGCAGGTTTGAAAATACTATCCCAATTTTCTATACCTTGCTTTTTATTTTTTATATTCGTTTCATCTGTTGATGTAAGTGTTCCATTTATCGTTGCATCACTTGCTTTATTCTTTTTTTCGTTAATAGTGAAAGTTGCAGTTAACCTTCCATCTGAATATTTACATTCAAGTCCTAATACATTAGAACTTAGTATTAAAAATATACCTAAAAGAAATACTAAATATTTTACTTTTTTCATATAATCTCTCCTATATCTCCATTTTTTATTAAATGTGCATTGGCATCATCAGTATCTAAGTGTAATTCGAAGAAAGAATCTTCACTAACTTTTAAATGTACATTATTGAGTATACCACCTTTTTCTCCATCTACTTTTACACTTACTTCATCTCTTCCTTCAAGTCCATACATCTTAAGCTGATTTGGAAGAATATGGATATGTCTAGTTGGAATTATACAACCTTCTTCAAGATTCAAAGTACCAACAGGGCCTATAATAGTTATTGGACTGCTACCACTTACATCTCCAGAATTTCTAATTGGTGGATTTATCCCCAATTTATAAGCATCTGTTTTACTTATTTCTACTTGTGTATAATTTCTAACAGGCCCAACTATTCTTACATTTTCTATTTCGCTTTTTGAAGTTTTTATAGTAACCAAAGAATTAGATGCAAACATGCCTGGTTGAGTTAAATCACTTTTTTTCTCTAGTTCATAACTCTCGCCAAACAACGCCTCTAAATGTTCTTTAGTTAAATGAACATGTCTATTTGATACTCCAATGCTAACTTTCATATCATCACCAAAACAATTATAGCATATTTTCCTAAATTTTAAAATATATTTTAAAGAAAGGATGATTTTATGAATAATAATTATTTAAATACTAACTCAAATTTTCAGGGAGCACCTATTTATTCAGGTAATATAGCTACTCCTAATCAAAGTTTAGCTAATACCTCAATGAATGAATATATTCCAGATGAACAATCTTATATAGAAAATATACTTAGAGTAAATAAAGGAAAAAGAGTTTCTGTTTACCAATCTTTTGCGGATGCTGGTGAATGGAAAGATCGAATATTTACTGGAATTATTGAAGAGTCAGGTAGAGATCATATTATTTTAAGTGACCCTAATACAGGTAATTGGTACTTACTTTTGATGATTTATGTTAACTTTATAAAATTTGATGAAGAAATAAATACTGTTCCACAATTTTATCCACAAAAAGATTAAAAACTATTGATTGATTTTTAGGGATTTGCTATAATGTTCATAAGGTGGTATAAATGACTATAGCAATCGTAACATTATCAGTAGTTATTGTTATTGGATTAATTCTAATACTATTAGTAGCTACTTATAATCATTTTCAAGATTATATAATTAGAATAAATGAAGCAGATGAAAATATTGATTCTGTATTAAGAAAAAGATTTGACCTACTTAACAAATCAATTGGTATTATTAAAGCTAATATAGAAACAGAAGAAGAAATATTAGATATAATAGTTAAACTTAGATCTAAAAAACTTACTAATTTTGAATTAGATAGAAATTTATACATAGCTATTAACGAATTTCATGTAATAAAGGAAAAATATCCTGAATTACATACTAACGAAGAATTTATGAAAATAGATATAAACTTAATGGAATCTGAATCAGAAATAGTAGGACTTAGAAAATATTATAATGATATAATAACTGATTATAATAAATTAGTTAAATCTTGTCCATCAAACTTTATCGCCATTTTAAAAGGCTATAAAACAAAAGATTACTTTGATGGAAATAATGTAGACATGGAAAAAGGTGCTATAAAATTATAGCACCTTTTGTTTATACTTTTTTTCTTGCTCCCTTAGACAAAATATATACAAATATAAAGAACATGAGTAAGCTTAAACCTATTATCACATAAGTTTTATTTATTTCAAAAGTTATATCATCTTCTATTTTTTCTATATCATCTATTTGAAGTATATATTCTCCATCTTTAGAATATAAAAAGTGTTCTCTAGCATAATTAGCTAAATAACTATCATCATTTAGTTTTTCTATTTCTATTTTAAGTGATTCTGCCTCTTCTTGTAAGTCTACATACAATTTTTCCATTCTCTTTTTTTCCATAGATAGATCATAAATTGTATATGCACTATATATTAAATTAAAGCCAAAATATACAATGGCTACTAAACTAATTGTCCCAAAAATTGTAAGTCTTCTTTTAGAAGCCCTTGATATTCTTCTTCTAGGCATATTATCACCATATAAAGTATATCATTTTTTATTGTTATTTGCAATTATCTTTATAATGATATCATAAAGAAAAAATCCAAATATAATACTTAATATTGAATATATATGAAATATCGCATTGCTTATTCTTTCTATTCCTATAAAATAAAGAAATGACATAAAAACTATAAATAAAAACGAAAATATTATTTCTATAACCGTAGAATATTTTTTTATTATTTTGTTGAATCCTTCTAAGGATGCAGAAAACATAAAACCAAATATAAAAGAAAAAAAGATTAATTTAAATTGTAAAGTTAAATCTATCATTTAAATAATTTAGAAAAAACGCTTTCTTGTTTTTCTTGTTTTTTATTGTTTTCTAAATAATTTAAACTATCTACTTTTCCTTTTATAGATACATCTCCTTGATAAGTATCTAATTTTATTATTTCTAAATTAGTCCCTTTAATCATTAAATATCCCATATTAGTTTCAAGCAAAAACTCATTTTCATCAAAGTTTTCTATCTTCTTTACTCCTGTTAAATTTATACTTTTTCTCATACTTATAGCAATATTATGATTTCCTGATATTATATCCTTGTCCATTTTCTCACCTACTACATTGTATGTGAAAATTTTATATATATGAAAAAAACTCTTACGAGTTTTTATTTTATTCTTCTTCTTTATTATAAGCTCCGAATATAGCATCCTCAAACATTTTTCTTGTTTCAGCATTGATTGGGTGAGCTATATCGTGATATTCACCATCAGCATTCTTTCTACTAGGCATTGCGATGAATAAACCATCTTTTCCTTCAATAATTCTAATATCACGAATTACGAAGCAATCATCTAGTAATACTGAAGCGATTCCTTTCATTCTTGTTTCATCATTTTTTTTGTGAACATTGACTGACGTAATTTTCATATAAAAGCCATCTCCTTCCGTTATCATATATCACACCTTAAGTATATAATAAACAAAAAGAAAAAGCAAGCATTATTTGTTTTTTAATGCTTTTTCTATATCTCGCTTTACATCTTTTTCCTTTATTGACTCTCTTTTGTCATAATTCTTTTTACCTTTACATACTCCAAGAAGTATTTTAGCTCTATTGCCTTTAAAATATAACTTAATAGGTACAAGTGTATACCCACTTATTTCTACTTTATCTCTTAATTTTAATATTTCTCTTTTGTTAAGCAATAATTTTCTAGTTCTTCTTTCGTCATGATTAAATATACTAGCATCATTATATTTAGCTATATACATATTAAGTAAGAATACTTCATTATTTTTTACAATAGCATAACAGTCTTTTATATTTGCTTGACCATTTCTAATAGATTTTATTTCAGTACCTTTTAAAACTATTCCACATTCTATCTCTTCTTCTATAAAATAATCAAAACTAGCTTTTTTATTTTTGATTTCTATCATTTATTCACCACCATTTACTATATTCATATATTCTTGTTCAATGCTTTTATAATTATTTAATAAACTATCACTTAATTTTGAAAATGGTATTACTTTAAAGTTAGTACTCTTTTCCGAATAAGCAAGTACCAACTCTTTATATTCATTTTCAAATCTAACTCCACTATCATCTAATACTATATCTATTCCATACATAAGTCCAATACCGTTATTCAAATCTATTGATAATTGATTAGATATAAAATTACCTAAAGAATAAATTACTAATGTATCATTTACATACTCAACAGGTTGTACTACATGAGGATGATGTCCAATTATCATATTTACACCTAAACTAGATAAATAATCAGCAATTTGTCTTTGGCTTTCTGTAGGAGTATTGGTATCCTCTACTCCCCAATGCATTGAAACAAGGATTACATCTACTTGATCTTTAACTTTTTCTATATCCTCTTTAGCTTTATCTGCACTATACATATTTAATAGATAATCTTTTCTAACCTTAGCATTAGAAATAGTTGTATAAGCTAAAAATGCATATTTGATTCCATTTTGCTCATATATCTTTACTTCATTTCTCTCTTCACTACTAGAATAACTTCCAGCAAAGTTTACATTTTTACTTTTCCAATAACTATTAGAATATAAAGCTGCATCTTCTCCCTTGTCTAATGTATGATTATTAGCTAAGCTTATAAGGTTAAATCCTAAACTAACTAGTTCATCACCTATTTCATCTGGAGAATTAAAACTAGGATATCCACTTATACCTAATGTTTTACCACCTATATTAGATTCTTGATTACAAAACTTCAAATCATATTTTTTTATTATAGGTTCTATATCTGTAAACATATAATGAAAGTCATAAGTGCCATCTTCTTTCTCTGCATCTTTATATACGCTTTCATGTATCAATATATCACCAACAGATATTATTGACATTCTTTTTTCTTTAGGCAGTTCTTCCACTACTTTATCTGTGTATTCATTTACATCATCTTTACTTTTATCGACATTTTTTTCATTTTGATTTTGTGACAATATTACTATTCCTATTGTTAAAGCAAAGATTACAAAAAAAACTATATATACACTTTTTTTCAATCTTCTTTTTTTCATTTTATCACCTATAAATATTATAAAACAAAAAAGAGATAAAGTCTATCTCTACTTTTTGATTATAAAATCTACTGTATGATTTATTTTACTAGCAGCTTTTACTATAACTTTAACTTCATCGCCAAGTCTATATCCGCGCTTATTATTGTTTCCAACAAGTGCGAATGTTGATTCATCATATCTATAGTAATCATCAGTTAAATCGTCTATTCTAACTAATCCTTCAATTTTATTTGGAAGTTCAATAAACATACCAAAACTCATAACACTTGATACAACACCAGTAAATTCTTCACCTATATGTTTTTCCATATATTCAGCCATCTTCATATCATCTACTTCTCTTTCACATTCAATAGAAGCTCTTTCTCTTTCAGATGTATGAACAGCGAGTGGTAAAAGTTTTTGATCCCAATAATTAATTGTATCCATATTTATATTTTTATTAAATAAATACGTTCTAAGAAGTCTATGTACAGTTGTGTCAGGATATCTTCTTATTGGTGATGTAAAGTGTGTATAACATTTACTTGCAAGGCCAAAGTGCCCTATATTAGTTTTGTCATATACAGCTTTTTGCATACTTCTAAGTAAAAGTGGTGACAATATGTTGTATTCTTTTACATCCTTTAATTCATTAAGTAATTCTTGCATAGCTTTAGATGTAATCTTTTTCATTTTATGAACACTATGCCCAAGTATACTTACAAAATTTAAGAATGTATTTATTTTTTCTTCATTTGGTTCACCGTGTACACGATATATAAATGGATATTCCATATAAGTTATATGACGAGCAACTGTCTCATTAGCAGCAATCATAAAGTCTTCAATTAACTTTTCTCCAGTACCACGTTCTCTAAGTTTTACATCTATTGCTTCACCATTTTCATCTGTTATAATTTTCGCTTCATCTATATCAAAATCAATATAACCTTTTCTAACCTTATTAGCTCTTAATATTTCAGCTAATTCTTTCATTAAATTTAATTTTTCTACATAAGTTTCATAACCTTCAGCAATTGTATTTTCTTCCAATATCGCATTAACTTTTTTGTATGTCATTTGTATTCTAGATTTAATAACACTTTCAAATATATCATATTCTACTACTTCACCGTTATTATCTATTTCCATAACACAACTAACAGCAAGTCTGTCTACATTAGGATTTAACGAGCATATACCATTAGAAAGTTGATGAGGTAACATAGGTATTACAGTATTAGCAAGATATACACTAGTACCTCTTTTATAGGCTTCTTCATCTAAAGCACTATTTTCAGTTACATAATAACTTACATCAGCTATATGAACACCTAATTTGTAATTACCATTATCTAGTTTTTCTATTGATATAGCATCATCTATATCCTTAGTATCATCACCATCAATAGTAAATATCACTTCTTCTCTTAAGTCAGTTCTACCTTCATATTCATGCTCTAATACGTGGTCTGGTATATCTTTTAATTGTTCTTCTACTTCTCTTGGAAATTCATCTTCTATTTCATATTTAGCAGCTATACTTAAAATATCTACGCCAGGATCATCTACATGCCCTAATATTTTTATAATAGCACCTTTATAATTAATATTATCTATTTTATTTAATAATCTTACTACTACTTTATGCCCACTTACAGCACCTAAACTCTTATCAGGATCTACTATTATATTTAAGTTTACTTTTTTATCATCTAGATCAATTAAACATTTATTATGTTTAAAATAAACTTTACCTACAAATTGTTGTAACTTTCTTTCTATTACTTTAAGTATTCTTCCTTCTAATCTTAAACCTTTTTTAGAAGTTATTTCTACTATTACTTGGTCATTATTTATAGCACCATTTAAGTTATCTTGTGCGATAAAAACATCTTCATCTCCTTCGATATCTACAAAAGCATAACCTTTTTTAGTGCCCATTAGTTTACCTAATTTTAAATTACTATTATTAAAAAGCATATATTTATCTTTTTTAGTTCTATAAATTTTATATTCTTCTTCTAATCTATTTAATTCTTTTAATAGTTCTTTTAGTTCATCTACAGTATTAAAACCTAATCTAGCCTCTATTTCATGAACATCTAAGGCGCCATTATCTTCACTTAATATTTGTATTATTTTATCTTCCATAGTACTATCCTCCAATTATATTATAAGTCATTTTCTATATTAGTTTCAATATATTTTAATAAAAATATATAAATATATTTGAAAAAAGTGTAAAGAAAAAGGATTAGAATAATCCGCAATCGTTATATCCAAATCCCATTTTATCTAATACAAATTCTATTATTAAAGGTATTAAGAATACTAAAGCAGCTGCTATTAATCTTTTTGTAAAACTTCCTTGCGCTTTTTTCATTTCATCATCTTTTCCTGCAGCAATAGCCTTAATAAAATCAAGAATACCCATAACAATTACTATTACTGGTAATATGTATTTTATCCATCTAAGTATATTACTTAACCAAACTAGTAATCTAGCTGAAAATCCGCATTCACCTGAATCACCACTTATTAAACCGGCTGCAACTTTTGCTTTTTTAGTTTGAATACCAATATCCAAGCAAGCTTCCAAACACTCCTGTTCAACATCATTATCATAATCATATTCAGCTAAGATAGATTTACAATATCCTTTAATTACATCTTCTCTTTCATTTACTGCAGTAATTGATTTTGAAATACAAGCCGCATCATTAGATGAACATCCTTTATACTGCTTTATGGAATCATTAAACTTTTCCAAATAAGAGTTCAATTTACTACAAGCTAAATTATACGTAGGTAAATCTCCATCATAAGTTAATTCTTTACAATCTTTATACTTAACATAAAATGCTTCCGTTGACCATGTCCCCTTAATGATGGACTCCCAAACAAAACCACCTATACCACATAAACCACCAGTGATTTGACTTAAAACAGGTATATCATAATCAGAACAAGCATTATAGGTACTAACTATACCATCCAATATTTCACTACTTAATTCAGTCCACTCACCATTAGTTAGACCTTTCAAATTGGATTCTTCACTCATTTCTGCTTTGCTATAAAAAATATATACAAGTTGAAGATGATTTAATCTACTATGTTCATCTGAAAAAAACACAGCAATACCACTTTCAAGAGAATATTCTTCATATAAGCATAAATATATCTTTTCTGGGCAAGAACCAAATAAATCTTTCTCTTGATATTCCAATTTTTCTGTATAATTTATTTTATTTGTATTATTATTCGTAAGCCAATTAATATACCAAGGTGTATGGTTTGTCTCAAAATATGTAGAATCAAAATCTACGGTTCCAGATTCATCATACTTTATAGTAAAATTATCACTAAATTCACAGGATGTAGTATCTGCTTCAACAGAAATTATTCCTACAAAAATAGATATAAATATAATTAAAAAAGTTTTAAATAAATTATTCTTCAACACAACTTCCCCCACCTTCTAAAATTTGTTTTTTAAATTCTTCTCTTGTTATTTCTAATGAATCACTATCTGTAAAATTGAAACCGAATGTTTCTAATTCTTTCTTATTCACTGTGCTATAATCAATTGAATAATCTATTACTAGCATATCACTTTCTTTAGTTATATTAATCTGAATACTATTTAAACCAGAAAAACTATTACTCAATGAATCTTTTAAAATATCAATATTGTTCTTTAATTCATTATTCAAAAATTTATAATATATTTTTCCTTTTATAAAGTCTACATAATCAGTATATTCTACTTCCATTTGCATATCTAAACTAAATAAATTTTCGCTATTCATTGTCATGTTACAATTCATTACTTTTTCTTTTTCTTCACTTCCTACAAGCAGATAAATAACTAATAATAAAATTGCTAAAACCAAAATCCCTATTATAATGCCTTTTCTACCAAATCTACTTTTTTTAGAATTGCTATTCATATTATCACTCCTAATTTAATTATACAAAAAAAAATAAATAAAGTAAATAAATTTACTTTATTTATACAGTTTTTATAAATTTTTTAATTAATAATTTATAATTATATTTATTTTCAAAATAATAACTAATAGAAACCAATACAGAACCTAAAAAAACTACTATAATATCTCCCATAGTATCATTTACACCTGTTAATAATACTTTTTGAGGATCCATATAAAAATAAAAACTAGATGAATATTCAAATATTTCCCAAAAGGCAGCTACAGCAAGTGTTAAAGAAATAATAACTAATATATCAAAAAATATATTTTTATCTTTCTTACATTTTACTAATAGATATATAGCTACAAAAGCAGTAACTATTCCAGATAAGAAATGAACAAATTTATCAAACCAATATATGTAATTGTATAGTTCACAAATAACACCTAAAAAATGAGCCATAAATATAAATATTATATATATTAAATTTATTACTTCATTTATTCTTATTTTAAATAATTTTTGTATTATATATAAAGCACTTATGGTAACTATTATAGATATATCTTTTAGTATCAATACTATATTAGTATCTCTAGTAAATACAAAATATAAAGTCCCTATAATAGCTATTAGTATTAATGAAATTTAATTCTCTTTGTCATCTATTTCAACCATCTCCACTTGATTAATACTATTAAATCTTTTTGTTATTTTATCAGTAGTTGTATGTATATCTTTTACATCTTTACTTACTGTTTCTATACTTCTATAAAGTTTATCCCATCTATCTTTATATCTTTTAAATTCTTCATCTAAAAGTCTTAATTCACTATGAATAACTTTAGCAAACTTATCTCTTTCAATATTTTTTATTATTATTTGTATTGTTGTAAGAGTACTAATCAAAGTAGTAGGACTTGTTATCCATACTCTTTTTTTATAAGCATATTCAAGTAAATCTGTGTGATATGCATTTACTTCAGCAAATATAGCTTCTGCAGGTAGAAAAAGTATTGCTTGATCGCTAGTTACTCCAGGAATAATATATTTGCTACTTATCGCATCTATGTGCTTTTTCATATCCACTTTAAACATTTTTTCTGCTTGATTACGAACCTCAGCACTGTTTTTTCTATCAACCATTATTTGATAGTGTTCTAAAGGAAACTTAGAATCAATTGCTATAGTACCTAATGGTTCAGGTGTAAATAAAACAGAATCAGCTATAGTTCCATTATTAAAAGTATATTGCATTTGATAAATTTTAGTATTATTTTTACCAAATACATTAGATAAAATGTTTTCTAAATTAACTTCTCCAAATACCCCTCTAGTTTTTTTATCAGTTAAAACACCTTGTAGAGATACTATATCTCCAGATAAAGTATCTATTTTCTTCTGAGCTTCATCTATCTTTGATAATCTTTCTAAAACATTAGTAAATGTCTTATTTGTTTTTTCAAAATTTTCATCTAATCTTTCATTTACTTTATCATTTATTAATCTTAATCTATTATCAAGTCTTTCAGTTTGATTATTAAAATCAGTTGTTAAACTTCTAGAAAAATCAGTTTTAAAATCACTTATTTCTTTTATAACACTTATTTCTAATCTATTTAGTTTTTCTTCTGATTCATTATTATTACTTTTTCTAAATATTATTATAACCAATAAAATAATAATTATAATAAGTAAACTTAATATTATATATTCCATTATTATCACCTATATATATTTTACCATATAAAACAAAAAATGAATAAGATTTTTTTCTTATTCATTTAAAATCCAGGATTCATATCCACCTGTAACATTTACTACATTATATCCTGCTCTTATTAATATTTGACAGAGTTTTCTACTCTGTATTCCTTTTTGACAATATATATAATATTTTTCAAATTTACTTAAATATTTTTCTGGTCTTATTAATAATTGTTCTAAAGGTATATTTACTGCATTCATAATATGTTTATTATTATATTTTTCTATACTTCTTATATCAATTAAATTAGGATTATTTAATCGTTTTAAATCAGTAACAGAAATACTTTCAAACATAAATAACCACCCTAATACATTATATGAGGATGGTTATCATTTATCAAGTTAAATAGTTTATTCATCAAAGAAGAAATCATCAAAGAATTGATCATCAGTAATTCCATTCTTAGATTTAATTTCTTCAGTAGTTACTTCAGCTTTTGTCATTTCTGATATTTTCTGAGATGATTCTAATTTAGTTTTGTTTTCTTGCTCTAATTTAGCTTTTTCTTGTCTTTCCTCTTCTTCAAGCTCAGCTATTTTAGCATCTATTCTTTTAACTAAATCATCTACGTTAAATCCACCGCCACTAGATTCATTGGATTCTCTTGGTGGCATAAATGGATTAAAAGGAGCACCACCACCAAATGGATTTGATGGAACATTTCCACCGCTAGGAGCAGAATCACCATTTAACATACTGTTTATTTTTTCTTCTCTTTTTTTATTTACGAATGTTTTTAAATCAAAAGTTGAAACAGGATTTTTTTGTCTCTCCGGATACCCTGCTTTAGGAAAACTATGTCCCCAATTCATTTGGAAATTAGGTGTTAATTTAGTTTTAAAAGGCATTGTTCTAAGTCTTAAAATTATTGTTTCCCATTGACTAAGTCTTTGTAAGTCACTTACTGTAACAAGAGGTGTTGATGATGTTTTTTCCTTCTCTTTAGATTTAACTTCACCACACATCTTACTTATTTCTTCAAGTGCGGATAACTCTGTACTTATCAAGTAAACTATATTACCACAGTTACCTTTAATTGTTTCTCCGTTTTCTTTGCCATATACTTCGTAAAGTTGAGCAAAGTTTTGGATAATAAATGTAAATCTAATGTTTCTTGAACGAGCTGCAGTAACCATTGTTGTAACATCTTTTAAAGGTGGCATATTCGCAAACTCATCTAATATAAAGTTTGTTCTATGTGGTAATTTTCCACCTGATTCTTGTGCTACTGAAATTAATGTTTCATAGCATTGTTTCAAGAAAATTGTAACTAATGTATGATATGTAGTTTTTTCATCTTGTATTACTATAAATACAGCTGTCTTTTTCCTACCAATATCACGCATATCAAAGTCATTGTTTGCTAGCATCTCTGATAAGTTAGCACGTGAAGCAAATAATTGAACTCTCTGTTTAAAAACTGATAAAATACTTCCCTTTGTTTCGCTTGGTGCCATTAAAGTAGATGACGCTTTAGTATAAGCTGTACTAGCAGGATCTTTATAACTAAAATAATCTTTAATATAAGTAGTATTAGCTAACTTTTCTTCACCTACTGTAGTCATTAAGTTTATACTATTTAAATTTATTTCTTCTTCCTTAGCGTCTTCAAATAAAGCACATGCAAGACCTGCAAAATAGTCTGCAGATGTATTTTCCCAGAAAGGATCTTGTCCTTTAGCGCTTGGATCTTTTAAGATATTAGCAGCTAAGTCTTCTAATAACTCAACTGATTTATCTATATTACCATTTTTATACAATGAATAAGGTAAATACATAGGATTCCAAGCATTTCCCTGTTGTGGATCACGGAAGTTTAAAAGTACTATATTATATCCTAAACTTTTTAAATAGTTAGAAGTATTTTCATATATTTCACCTTTAGGGTCTGTTATAATCATAGATTCATCATGTTTAGCAAGTAAATTTACCATTGGTAAAACTGTAGTTTGAGTTTTACCTGCTCCAGTAGAACCTATAACAATATTATGATATCCACCATTATCTACCCAAACTTTTTTAGGTGTCATTTTTAGAGGTATACCCGCAGCATCTGATTTAGGCGCTAAAGGATCAACTGCTTTAACATCCAAACCATTCTCAATTTCTTTATCTTTAGCCCATCTTGAATAGTTTTTTTCCTTTTTTTGCCCAACTGAAAATCCTATTCCAGAAGAATCTTCTTTTTCTATGAATACTGATTTAACTCCTGCAAAAGCAGCAATAAGTCCAGCAAAAAAGAAAACTAAAGTAGCCGCTAAATTACCACCAATAAAACCTAAAAATAAATTAATAGTAAAAGATTCGCCATTTAAGAAAGCAGAAACATTTGCAACAGCTAAGGCTACAACAAATAGCCATACAATAGCAAATATAACAAATATTAATACATCTTTAGCATCAGCTCTAAATCTTAATCTCATTTTATCACCATATCTCTACTGTGTAATCATCTAAGAATACTGTATATTGTAATACTCCTTTTGTTTTAAAAGCAAAGAAGTTTCCATTTTTATCATATACTCCAAAAATTATATATCCATCTGTGTCTTTTTTATAATATCTAGATAAAACATAAGTTGAATATTCTAAACCATCTACATAGGATTTAAAATTATCTAAACTACCAAATTTCTTTGTTTTATATTCTTCATCTAATAAATTATAAGCTTTTTCTACATCATAAAACATATTATGTATGTAATCGTTTAAATAAATCTTCGCCATATCTTCATCTGATACATAAGAAGCAATATATTCATTTACCTCATAATCTTTTAAAAACTCTTCATAGCCTAATGAATTATCTTCTGTAAGCTTACTTATTATGAAATATGCGCCGACAAAAACTAAGATAATAATAGCAATTATTATACCATACTTTATAGGATTTTTATTCATTATTTTCACCACCTATAAATATACTACCATCATAAGGCTCCACTGCAAAAGTTTTATTAATTGTATCCAAGTAAACAATAAAATACTGATTAGTGTATTGATTATCTACTGTCAACGCATCATCTATGATTTGATTTTTTTCTACTAATCCATAAACATAATATTTGGTTATATTATTATTTATTTTTTCATAATACATTTTTTTGGATATAAAAACCGAATCTTCTTCTATAGAATTAAACAAACTCAAAATATTACTGGAATCTATATTATTTTCTTTTTTATAATTACTACTTAATATAGACAATAGACTTTGACTATCTTTAGATGCTATATAGGTTATAGTCCTATATAAACAAGAATCAACAGTATAAAAATTACTATAGTTTGTTACTATTTCAATTTTATTCTCTAATTGTTTATCATCTTTATTAAAAAAATTTGTTAAAACAACAACTAAAATTGTAATAATAACTAAAATAATTGCAACTAACTTAGATTTATCTTTCATCTTATCACCTAACCATTATATACATATTTAGCTGTATGAAACAAAGCCCATTCTGCATTACGTCTTCTAGTTAATCCCTTTTCAAACTTAGTACCCTTCATTATAGCTCTAAAAAACCAGTTATCATAAAGCTCTTGTGTATTACCATATGTATTATAAGCATCTACAAAGCCTTTGATGTTTCCTGTATTATATTTTTGAGAAACTAAAGCTTGAATTTCGTTTTCTTGAAGGGTTATTGAATTATTCGACAAAGTATTTTCTATTGTACTTCTTTTAGAAGCAATTTCTTCTAATTGAATACTATCTACAATAGAAATTGCAATTTTACTACCTACAGGATAATCTTTAATATCAATTCCATAAGCTGCAAAACTATCAGCATTGTGCTCTAATGTGACACCACCACCAACAGTTCTTACACCATCTCCGATATTTTCAACAACATAATATTCACCATCTATTGGAGAATGCCCTTCCCAACTATTTAGCCACTTTAAAAATTCATCACCTGTAAAAACAGCACGTGGATTTTCTGCTGAAATATAATTTAAAGGATCTACTGTTGCTGAGCCACTATTTGAGCCTTCTCTTATTTCAAAATGTAAGTGGTTTCCAGTTGAATTACCACTACTACCCATCTTACCAATAACTTGTCCCTGTTTAACACTGTCTCCAGCTTTTACTGTTATTGAATTTTGATATAAATGAGCATACAACGTATAATTTCCATCACCATGTTGAATTATAACATAATTTCCATATCCTCCACCACAAGAAGACAATGAATTACTAGAAAGACAGTTATTAGATACTCCTGCAGTAGGATAAACAACCACACCATCTTTAGCTGCTATAATATTAACATTTCCTTCTGTTCCACCCGCAATATCAACTCCAGAGTGAAATCTTCTACCTCTACCAAGAGGGTCTTTTCTATATCCAAACTTTGAAGAAACATAAACAACTTCTGGATCTCCATTTGCGAATATAATACCATCTACAGTATTTGTTTCTGCACTACCAATTGGCCACCAATATGAATTAGGAGTAGCGTCATAAGTAGTTATTGTTATTTCTTCATAACTACCAACTAAATCTTCATATTGTTCTTTAGCATCATATATTTGATTTATTTGTTCCCTAATCAAATTTTCGTTATTGGAGTCAATAAAATCATATGCATTAACAAATTCTAATTTAAGGTAAAACAAAGAAATTAAAGTAAACATTATAGTATATATTTTTTTCAACTTACTTCACCTCAATCAATAGAATTAGTTCTTTTATTTTTATTATAAACATAATAAATAGCACCAAACACAAAAATTACAATTGAACCAAGAATAATTGTATATTTAATTATATTTTTCCAAGGAAATCCCTTTGAAACCTCTAATTCAATGTCTACATCATATTTATTATCATTATTTATTATCCAAGTATATATATTTCCTTCCACACTTGTTGCATTACTTCTTATCACTTTATTGTTTGTCTTTATATTTACAATGAATTCATCAGCATATAAACAATAAAAATTACCATAAACATGTATATAATAACTTTCTCCATCATCAAAAATAAAATTTTCAAAACAAGAATTTAAAGAGTTTGCATCTTTAAATTGACTTGAAGAATAATCGTACGACAAATTTACATCAATATAATCATCATAGTAAATAACTTTTTTATTATAATATTTATCTTTTTTAGAAAAAAATGCATGGTGATTTTCTTCTAAAAATGGAGTTATTTGATCATCTGTTTCGATTTCTTCGTACAAAGATTCACTAGGAATTTCAGTCTTATCAATTTTAATATCTATATCTTCTTTAAAACTATCATTCCCTATTTCTAAATTATAAGTGGATGAACATCCACTTATAAGAAGTATTAAAGGAATTATAAATAATATTTTTTTCATTTTTTCCTCCTAATACCATGATCCAAAACCAATTACACGGCAATCATTTATAGAGTATTTTGCTTTTGATACCGTATTACTATAATTTCCTTCAATAGTATATATTGTACCATTTTCATATTTTTCTACGATTGCAACATGATCCTGTGTATCTGATGAGATATCATAATATTTAGCTTGCCAATCATAAAATATAAAATCTCCTTTTTTAGGTATATAATTTAAATTACCATTTTTACCCTTTAAATTTTTACAGCTATCGTTATAATAAAAATTTATATTCTCTTTTTCGCTAGTATTAAACTTTTTAATATAAGTTCTTACAGCAGCTGTTTTAAACGGTATTATATCTGGATATAAAGATTGTCCATTATATTTTGTATTTGCTGTTATATACCAAGCAAACATTGCACACCAAGGAGTTCCTTTTCCAAAGGACTTATTCCCATAAGCATTAATATACTTCATTCCATATTTTTCACCGTTTGTCAATTTATACTCATTGTTGGCAAGGTTAATCATTACATCTGCAAAAGAATTTCCTTTCGCAATACTAGAAGTGCCCGTAGAAATTTCCAATCCGTCAACTGGATTACTAGATAAACCAGTTTCATCGAGTACATAATATTTTTTTTCTAAAAATTCTTTTAAAAATTCTTTATATTTTTCCTTATCTATTTGCATTCCAAGTTCTTCTCTTTTATAAGTTTCACCCTCAATACAAAATAGTGCTTGATTTTTAGTTTCATTATCTCTTAAAAGTTTTTCTTGTGTTACTTTTCCTGAAGTATCCGTACAAGTTTCTTTAACTTGATAAGAAACCATACGTTGTGCTAATATTTCCATATCATTTGTACTAACGTTTGATTCCAAAATATGTCCTGACCAATCGTAATAATAGTCAAATTCCTTTATTGGTTTTTTTCTAGCTGTTTTCGCTCTATCTTCTTTACTTAAATTTGAACTAAATATAACATTCATATCATCAGATTGCACCATCAATGTTGACATTAATAAAGGTAAATCTAAATGAACATTGTATGTATCTCTATAAGTGGTATACAAATTATACATCTTAAAGAAGAAATCATACACCATATTTTCATCATAATTCTTACTTAAACTAACCACAGTAGGATAAAAATCCTCTAAATTAGATAAATCTGCTTCTGTATATTTTCTTCTTAAATATGTTGTTTGAGCAATTTTAATTAAATTTGATTTTTCTAATTTTTGTGTTCTAAAAGAAGTATGTTCATCTTCAATAAAAACATCAAAGCTTAAATCATCTTCAGTTACACCTTCTTCTACTTCTTCGGTATCTTCTTGCTTTTTATTTATTTTACTTTCTGCATCTTCAAAACTAACAGAATCAGCGTTACCTAAACCTATAGATTTAATATAAATACTAGATGCAGATGTAAACAAACAAATAGGTATTAGTAGCAAAAAAGCAGCTGCACAACCGATTATTCCATATTTTACAACTTTAGAAGAAAAACTAAAACTTGCTGATCCACCATCTGTTTGATCTTCTGTCTCTTTCAATTTAGACGAACTATCTTCAACATTATTTTCTGTTAAATTTCCTTTTTTAGGTGATGATGGAGCACCATTTTTTTTGTTTGCTGCTGCTGCAATCCTATCACTTGTTCCACTTTCGCTCATTTTATTTAGGGCAGCTTGCATCATTTTACCCTTCAAACCTTGTGTTTTCATAAAATTATCCATAGTTTTACCAAGTTTTTCTGATGCTTTTCCATCACTTAATTTATCAGCAGTCTTCACAGCTAAACCCGCTGCTTTAGCATAAGGGTTTGCCGTATTAGCTGCAACATCCGCAGCTAATCTAACATTATTTGCGTTATTGGCAACATTACGCCTTCTTTGCACTTCTGCATCTGATAACATTTTTTGTTCAGCATTTTGATTTAAATTTTCATCAGGCATAATGTCGCCTCCTATCTATTTTATAATCCTCCACCACTACCAAATGAATCTAATTCTTCATCTGATACAATTATATTTATTCTCATTCTTCTACTTCCACATACAAACAAAGCCTCTCCTTGTCCATATTGTTTAATACTCTCTTTTTCGTTATCATTTAAATCTATTAACTTAGCTAAATCATCAACAGCTTGTTTCTTTAATCCCATAACTAAATAATAAGAAGCATTATCAAATATAGCTTTTCCTTGAGTAATTACACTAGGGTCACTAAAATCTGTTGGTTGTTGAGTTATGATTATAGTACCAGTATTGTACTTTCTCGCACGTCTTTGGATTTGTGCTAAAAAATCAGCACCTAGTGTATTTCCACCACTTAAAAGTACGTGTGCTTCATCAACCATCATAACAGTATTTACAGAACTATCTAAAGTAAGTCCCCAAGCATACTTCAATATATTAAAGAATAAAGCATTTCTTATATTGGCATCTGCATTCATAATTTCTTTTATGTTAAATACTATAAAATTACTTTGTGGTTTTATAGTAGTATGACCATCAAAATAATACCTTAATTCTTTAACAATAGGTCTTATTTTTATTTCTAATTTTTCAAGAACATCTCTTTCTTGAGTCTTTTCTGGCATAGATAATATTCTACCTTTTATAGTTGCATAAACATCTTTAAAAGTAGGATAATCTTCTGATTTAAATTTAGTAAAATCTACTTCAAAATCTATACCAAATCTCTTATATGTTTCTTGTACAACTTCACTAAACATATTAACAACATCTTCCTCAATACTAGGATCATAGTATTTTAAAAATGCTTTTATAGTTTGTAAAGTCCTAGTTAAAACAGTATAACCTAATCCTTGTCTCATTTCTTCTTCATCAGCATCAACTACTACTTCAAGTGGATTTATCATACCAAAAGATCCACCCTTACCTAAACTAATGAAATCCCCATCAAAAGAATAAGTCATATCTTCTAATTCTCCTTCTGGATCTATTACAACAATTTGATTATTATTTCTAATATGACTTCTTAACATTAATTTAGCTGCAGTAGATTTACCACTACCAGAAGTACCTAAGATAATCATATTAGCATTATTACGATTGTGTTCCTTCTTTATTTGATATAAGAATTGGTTAAATAAAATTACACCACCAGAAAAATCTATTCCAAGTAAAGTAGACAATCCTGGATCTTTAATACTATCAAATATAAATGGATACATGGCCGCAATACTTGGAGAAGGAATTGGAGTCCCTATTCTATCTTCAATATCTTGTTTACCATATATAGGTAATATTGATTTTAATACCTTATCTTGTTCAAAGCGTAAAGGTATAGCTCTCATTTCCATTGCTTCTAAATAATTTTTTACTTGTAATTTTTTAGAATCCAATTCTTCTTGTGTATTAGCAGTTATCATAACATGCATTTGAAAATCATATATTTTAGATTGACTTGCGGCTAAATCACTAATAAAGATTTCTAATGATTCATAATCTTGTCTGATTCTTTCTTGAATAGTTTTATCTTTTTCATCTTGATATCTTTGTTTTAAATCCGCAAGTTCTTTATTTAACATTTTACTTATACTACTAAAAGGAAGTGGTATATGTTTAATTACTACTTTAATTCCAGACATACTAGTTAAACTACTTAAATATCCTGGATATATAAATTTTGGATAAGATATTACAGTTAATATACAAGCATATTTATCACTAATAATAAATTCGTTTGATTTAAACTCCAAACCTTTTGGAGCAATTTGACTTCTTATATCCATTATGCTAACACCGTCCCAAATGTAGTAGTTTGTCCACCATTTAAGAAATTATCAAGTATCATTCTTAAATCATCATTATTTGTTTGAAATGCAGTTAATCCTGCACTTGCAAAATTATTAATCAAATTACGAATTCTTTTTTGCAATAAATCACTATCTTTATCTTTAAATAGTAAGAAATATTCTGTATCAACCACATTATTATTCATAAACATATTAGCTTTATTAATATCTTCCAAAATTAATTTTCTTTTTTTAGTGTCAGTTACTTGATTGTATAAAAGTTGTAATTGAGATAAATAAACATTTATATCAACTGGTCTATCAGCAACTACAATCCAAAACTCATAATCAATAGCATTATATACATTTCTTAAATTCATAATAATTGCATCTTGCATTGATTGATCAAGTATAAAAATATTTCTTGGCATTATTTTTACGCCAGTTACTTTTTGATTATTATCAAGTACTATAACACCATTAGCGATATCCTTTACAGGAACATCAGTATATTTACTTTTTATTTCTTTCGACATATTCAAAGCACCAACCCTTCCATATATATTTTTGTCTAGTAGTATAGAAAATCCAAGCATTTTTTATAACAGTTCTTATATTATGATAATTTGGAATCGGTAAAACCAAGAAACCACATATAAGACCTGGACTAATAGCTAATACAGCTATAGCAAATTTGTCTACAGGAAGGAGCATCATTAACAAGAACGATAGCCCTATCCCACATCCAAATATTATTAAATCTACTGTATTAAATGCTCCAAACTTAAGCAAACTCTTCTTTGAATTTGCTGGTATTAAATATGAATTTTCCATTTAGTATCACACCCTTTTTATTATTTCTTTTCTCCAGTAAATCTAGCAACAGATTCCATTTGATCGTAAGTGCTTGAACTATGCCATGCATTTTTCTTGCCAACAGTACCTTTTGCAATTGCTTTAGCAGATAAAGGTTTACCATTTTGATCTAACATACCTATTTCAATTACTTGTTGTTGACCAGCGCCATCCACATATTCGATTTGTTCAGCATTAATTTGTGCAATTAACTTATCTCTAGCAGCTTTAATATTGGCAACTCTAATTTCTGCTTCTTTACCACCGGCAGAACCATCAGATGTTCCATCATATATTTTTTGACTTCCATCTACTACCGCATTAACATAATCGTCTAAATCGCCTTCTGCTTTCTTGATTGCTTCTTCATATTGATCAGCCGCTGATTTTCCAACAATATCTTTAAAGTCAGTTACAGCTAAATTATCTCTTTCAGCTTTTGTTTTATTAATTTCTTGATCTAATGTTTTTATGTCATATTGTTTTAATTCTTCGTCTAACGCAGCTATTCTTTGCGTATAATTGGCCCTTGCTTCATAAAATTCAGCGTCAGAAGAAAAATCTGCTCTATTTAACTTAGATTGTTCATTTCTTAATCTTGTTTGATCAATCTTTATTTGACTAGTTTTATTTACACTTTCTTTTCTTCTCTCTTCTAATTTAGATATTTGAGAATTTTTTGTAGCAACAGCAGAATCGTATTGTTGTTGTGCTGTTAAACTTTCTTGATCTGTAAACGCTGCGGTACCAGCTTGTTTAATTCCATCTACTACAGCCTTACGTCTTTTCGCTTCTTTATCTACAGCAGTTACAGCGCCTGTAAAATCATCCCATGATTTAGCTACAGCTTCCATTTTTTTTGTTGAAGTTGCTGCTCTTTCCATTCTAGTTTCCCCATGTCTAGCATTATACCATTTGTTTTTCATAACATCACTTCGAGTTACTCCAGCAGCTTCCATTTCATCTCTTTCTTTATGTTTCGCTTTAGCTACTCCATATGAATTTGAAAAATTCTTTCCAAATTTTTCTCCTTTCCAAGCATTTTTCATTGCTGTTCCTGTACCTCTAAAACCATGACCCATAACTAACGAACTACCACCAACTAAGGCCGCAGTACCTAATCCTTTTCCTAATCTTCCAGCATATTTTCCCACTTCTTTTCCAGTTTTAGAAACAGTCTTCCCTCCAAGCATTTCGTTTTCCATTTTCTTTAAAGGGTTTAAAGTAAATCCACCATCTAATTTAATTCCTAAACCTTCAAGTATTTTAGGTAATTGCTTAGCAAACATTAAAGCACCTATTATGATAAATATTTTTACTAATAAATTACTTACATAAGAACCATCTATAATATCTACCATACTATCAATTCTACTAATTATATAAGCAGCAAAATAGATAGCTAATAATCGAATAAATAAACTTATATATGTTTTAACGCACATCTCAGCCCATTTTTTAAACATTCCGTCTTTTCCACTCTTAGGATCTACAAAAGAGATAATTGGAATAGGCGCAACTAATTGTAAAAATGCAAGTTTTATACTACGAAGTGCAACATCCATACAGAATGTAACAAGTAATAAAACCACAACAATTCCAAGAACTGTACTAAATAAATATTTATAATCAATTATATATTCTGTATTATCTTCATCAGTAGCAACTGCCATATCTTGTCTAAACATAAGTCCAAGATTTCCTACTGAAACACCTGCTACATAATTCTTTAAAGTTTGCTCTGTAAATCTATCATTTACTAAAGCATACATCGAATCAGTATCATTTGTAGATTCATAATTTGAATTCAACCCAGAACAAGCTTCATTAAAAACCACTTTGCCATTTGAATCTTTAGTAGTCAATTGTGCGCATTCATATAACTCATCTATTGCAGCATTAGGAGTAAAGAACGGTGCCATGGTAATATAAGCCATCGAATCTCCCGCGCTTTCAAATGGTGATTCTGTAGAATTTTCTTGTGCATCACCAAAAATAAGCGCTGATAAAGAGTTGTCTTCTAAAATAATTGTTTGTAATTGATATGCATAACTAAATATATAAGGAGTTAAGATTAATAAAGCTAAAGATATAACTATATTAGTGCCTAGTTTTCCAACTCCCTTATTTTTATCAGAAAAGTCATCTGGATTAACTACATACATTATTAAAGAAAATGTAACTTTAAATATCATAAAAATAGCTAACAACTTATAAATTCTATCAGCCATATCCATAATATCTGCTTGCGAAAGAACCGATGTCCTAGCAATAGTTATTAAAAAATCATAAATTGTTGATATAAAATTAAAAACAATCTTATCAATATTAAAGAAAAATTGTCTCATTAATGTTTGAAACCACATATTTGCTAATACAAACATCTTTACTCCTCCTAACAAGCATAAAAAGACACTCATACTCATGTAACATTATAACAAAAAAAGTGCAAATAATCAATATTATTTGCACCCATAATTTCATTATTCTACTACTGTAGATTCACAAGCATTACTTGCTGAAGTCCCGTTTATAAAACAGTTAAAGCAGTTTGCTACTGAAGCATCATTTCCAGAAACAAATCTAACAATTATTTGCACTATTTGAATTACAAAGAATACAACAACTGCAGAAATCGCGCGTTTAATAAACAATCCTTGACCTTTTTTAATTTCATCTTCTTTTGATGCAACTACAGCTTTACCTAAATCCAACATACCAAATATAATAAGTAAAATCGGAACAGCTATTTTAATTAATAAAACTATTGTTGAAACTAAATATGGGAAAGTTCCAGAGAAAACTAAATTAGTACCTCCACAAGTATATTCACCACTCATTAAAACTTTTGCTAAAATCATTTTCTTTCCTCCTAATCTAATTTAATTATATATTTTTTTATAATAAAAGTCAATATTATTCATTTATTATATATGGATTTAAAGCAGTACCTTCTCCTGAAGTATAAAGTTCATTTCCATCGATATAAATAACTATATTATATTCATTATATGAATTAGCATTTTGATGTTCAGATAATCCATCTGAAATAAAGAAAGCTTCATAAGTATTTTCGCTTACAGTATTCAACGTCCAAGTAGAAGTAGCAATTTTTGATAAATAGTTATAATTTTTACAAGCTCTAGATGTTGTAGAATTACAATCAGGATCTGAACTTGCCATAGCAAAATCAGAAACATTCATTAAAGATATAACCTGATTTTCTAACACTTGCGAACAATCTAATTCTTTACTTATACTATAGTCATTAACACTTCTTTTACCGATACATACATCGTACGCTACTATATGTTGTTTTGCTTTTTTACTTACTTTTTTAGCATTTTCATAATCATTTAATAAATAAGTTAAAATGACGCTATCTTTATATATGTTTTTACCGTATGAATGATTAACTTCAATATTAAATTTATTATCCCAAATTCTAGATGTTATTTCTGGTTCAGATTTTACAAGTTTAATTATATTATTTTTATCTATACTCATTATTCTATAACTAATATCAAATATATTAATATAATTATTAACTTTATCTCCTTTAAATACATAATCTTCACCAATTTGATACAAACCAGACTCAGTTATCACAACATCTTCTTTTATTTTATCCACAAGATGTGTAGTACTATAATCATCGCAATTTAAAGTAACAGTATAATTCAAGAAACCATCTCCATTGGTTTCAATAGATGAGCCATTTCTTCTAATATTAACTTCACCATCACAAGTACTATCTTCCAATAAATCCTCAGTAGATTTAATATATCCTCCACTAACTAATTTATTCAATTTAACTGTAACTAAATCTGATTCCTCAACTGGAATTTTATTTTTATCAGCAAAATATTTTTGAGCTGCTGAAATCATTTTTTGTTCATATTTCTCGTAAGTGATAGTTCCACCACTACATCCTTGTACTATAGCTAAAAATACTATAACAAATATTGGAATTAAAATAATACAACCTGCTATTATTAAAAACTTTTTATCCAATTTTTTTAAAGCTTCTACCATAAACCCTCCTATTTACATGTTCCGTCGCTTTTAACACCATTTATAAAACAATTAGCACATGTCATTATACCTTCATCACCAGCTACAAAACTAACCATCAATTGTACAATTGATATTACAAAGAATATTATAGCTGCTGATATAAGTCTTTTAATAAATAAATTTTGACCTTTTTTTATTTCATCTTCTTTTTGCGCTGTTAAGCCTTTAAATAAATCTAACATACCAAAAATTACTAATAATACTGGTACAGCTATCTTGATAACAACAATTATTGTATGTACAGTATTTGGTATTTTAGCATCTATAACAACACCTGGTAAATTAGCCTCACATCCAGTCATATTAACAGCCAAAATAGATGGAGCATAAAAAACTAAAAGCGCTAAAATCATTATCATAAATATTTTCTTTTTCATAACTACCTCCTACAATTTTCCGTTCCACTTAAGAAACAATCTATACATTCCGCTATATTATTGCTTGTAGTAGAATCTGCGACTACACTAATTAAAAGTTTAGCAACTACTATCACAAAGAATATTATAGCAGCATATATCAATCTTTTTATGAACATTTGCTGTCCCTTTTTTATCTCATCTTCTTTTTGAGCAGTTACTCCTTTAAATAAATCTAATGATCCCATTATAACCAATACAATAGGCACAGCTATCTGTATAAATGTTATAGCAAAACTAGTTAATTCTGGAATTTTTTCAGGAATCCCTGTTATATTTCCACAACCAACCTTTGTTACAGCACTTACACTTATAACAGGTAAAAACATAATAGCAAATAAAATAACAAATAATACTTTTTTCTTCATATTTTCACCTCTAATCACAATTGTTGTTTATAAAACACTCTGCACATTCCATTATAGCAACACTACTTCCATCAGCCACAAAACTTACAACAACTTTTACTATAACAAACACGAAGAAAATTAGTGCAGCAGCAATAAGTCTCTTTACAAACATTTGCTGTCCTTTTTTCATTTCATCTTCTTTTTGAGCTGTTATTCCCTTAAATAAATCTAAAGTTCCCATAACAACCAATATTACAGGTATTGCTATTTGTATTATTGTATAAGCAATACTAACAACTTTTGGAACAGCATTAGGTATACTAGTTAATAAACCATCCCCGCAACTAACAGTAGCTGGCGAATAATTATTATACGTTTCTGCTCCGACAATGTCAATAAAAATCAAATTAATCAACACAATTAACAATATATTTAATATTTTTTTCATAAATCTCCCCCTAGATTTCACTTTGTTGTTTACTAAACCCAAGCTTAACTAATAATTTATTAAGTTCTGGCAATTTTTTATCTCTTTCGTTTAATGGAGCTAAATTATAAAAAACCTTAACTCTAGCTTCATATTCAAAATTAGCAATTTCACTTGAACTTAATAAGCTTTGATTTAAAATTATTTTTTTATCTTTTAAACCTTGTAATGCAGTAGCATTAAGTGTCATTAATTTTTGTAATTTAATAATTGATGGTTCAATTAAATATAACACATCTTGACAAAAACCTTCAGCAACTAGACTATTATTAATGTCAATAATAATTACATTCTTATCTTTATGCTTGTTAATAACACTTCCAACTTCACTTGTTATAGTTGATATTAAACTTTTATCTTTAAAATAAGTAAAATCAGTTTTATCAACTTCTATAGCAACTGCACTATAATTTTTACTTAGTTCATTCTTCATCATATATACCAAGCTACTTGCCCCAGATTGTTTAGTTACGTTTTTAACTCCTATAACTCTAGTTCCATAAAACTCTGGCTGTGGAGCAACTTCTACCACAGGTGCAGCAACTATAGGTTGAGAATTTGCCATAGCAGCATTACCAAATGTTGCATCCAACCTATGAAATTGTGCAACATCCCTATATGTATTAGGCGTATTATATAAATATTGAATACCTTCCATATTCTTAGTAAAATTATAAATTCCCATAGATACTAAATTAGATAAGAAATTAGGATTACTAGTTTCCTCTGTTCCATCTAGTAACAATATTAATTTCTGCATATCTAAAGAAATAGATAATTTTTGTAAATTAACCATATCTGTATAATTTTTTATTGCCGTAATATCAAGTATCATTCTTTGATAAAAGAAATTTTGAAATGTAGCAATTATTTCATCTACTTCAAATTCTCCATTCATCTCTTTAATGATATCTATTCCTAAATTTTCTAATAATAATTGATTTTTATTAGATACAATAACATTCATTATATCTCCCCTTTTTTAATAATCATAAGTTTTTCCTAAAATTTTTGTTTCACCATAAACAGGTAAAGTTAAAAAATCCCCTATTATTGGAACTTGAAAATGAATAAATGTCACAACAACATAGTATTTTCCTGTACTATTAGTACTTTTATTCATTTCATATACACAATAATTGTAACCATAATTTTTGTTAATATTTTGTGACAAACTACTATCATATTTTTCATTAACTAAACGAGTTCTAATTGTGTCACATTTTTTAGAAAGTGAAGTCTCATATCCCGCCGCTTTTAAATCATTGTTTAGTTCATCAGTAACAATATTTGTATTAGTTGAACTATCTATTTTTTCATAAGTACCATATTTTTCTATTATTTCAACAATTCTATTCTTAACCCTATAAGCCTTTGAATATGATAAAATTCCGACGAAAAAAATTATAATTAACCCACTAAAAATAACTACTAAGTTTAATAGCATACTTCCGCCTAACGATTCTCGCATTTTATCACTTCCTATTTACATATTTCACTTTGACACTCAAAGTCATATAACCTATTAGTATTAGAAAATATAGGAATGTTTAACAAATCATTTATTAAAGGTATATTTATCATCATATTAGTACTAGTTTTATAATAATAATACCATTCACCATCAAACATTTCTCTACATACAAAAACACAATAACCTTCACTACCATCAGTTAAACTACTACTGCAATTAAGTCTTTCCTTACTTCCTATTTTATTATAATAATTATTACAATTTACTTTATATTTATTATAACCCCAAGATGTAAGTTTAGATCCAATTTCACTTTTTGCATATGTATTATAACCTTCGTATTTTTCTATAGTTTCAGTTATCACATTACTTACTTTATTACTTTTAAAATAAATAAGAGCTGCAGAAAGGAAAGTAAAAAGAATTATCAAAAATACAATAATTATATTTAATGTAACTGTATATCCTATACTTTCCTTCATACATTTCCTCCTATACTATTTACAAGACCATTCTCCAGTATTCTTGTCTTTTGAACAAGTATAACTTACTTTAGCTCCTCCTGCTTTAGTTACTGTACAAGTGTTTCCGCTTAGTTCTCCACCTATTTCAGAACAAGCAGATTTTTTAGCTGTAGAAGACATTAAGTTTGTTACTATAATTGTTCCTACACCTAATACTATAGCTATTAAAACTATTGTAATTACTGTCATATTAGCTTCTCCTGCTGCTTCTTTCATTCATTCTCACCTACTTTCATAATCTATACACTTTTATTATAACACAAAAATTGTTTGATTATCAACACTAAATTCCCATCATAATTGTCATAGACATAAATAAAACAAGTAAAACTCCTCCACCAGTTACGAACAACATCATCATTGTTCTCTTTTCCATATTCTCTAGGCGGTCTTTATATTTTAACTCTCTAGCCTTATTTTGTAACGAGGAAACAGTTCTCGAAAACATCATTATTTGTTCATGTTTATCCTCGTTAGATCCTAATCCTAAACGATATAAAAGTCTCATCATCCTCATTGAATCTCTAACTGGATATTCATTAGCAAAATCAATATATGGTTGAATAGTTGAATCCCCTTCATCTATTTTAGCAACCAATGTTCTAAGTCCTGGTTTAAAAATTTCAGGAGCTGTATCTATACTCCTTGAAAGCGCTACTGGTACAGTATAATGTTGTACAAGTATCTCTAAACTTTTCAAGTAATATGGAAGCATAGAGTCCATATAATGTAATCTTGCTTTATAATAACTTTTTAATTTAGTATATCCACTTTTAAATACCATAAACCCTGCAATAAAACAAAACATTAAAAACATGTAATTCAAATATCCTGTAATTGCTAGTATAAATATTAATACTGCAGTTATTAGTATTCCATCTCTTATCCTTCTAGAAAACAAAGCTCCTACATCTATATCAGAATCTTTATATCTAACTCTAAGTAAAAACTCATAATCTTTTTCCATAAGTTTTTTTAACACTGGATTCACTTGCCCAATTATAACTTTTGGTTCTATTATTTTGTTATATAAAAATATAATTATAACCGCGATTGCTACTATTATAAATTCCATTATTCAGCCCCCACATTCTCATTATAAAATTTAGTACCTGCAAGTAAAAAATACGTATTAATTATAACTATCATATGGAGCATTAAATTTACATACCACAAATTAAGCATTTCCTGATAAGTATCTCCAAGCATAATTTGAACAAGGGCTATCATCATATATAGCACAAGTCCAAATACAACAAATTTCTTATAAAAGGCTTCTCTATCAATTCTATCTCTATATACAGCTTCAACAAGCATATCTATATCTTGAGACATATTTTCTAAAGATTCGCTAGAATCTTTACTACCTTCATTAGTTATTTGAAGGAATAATTGATGCATATTTCTTACCATATAATAATCATATTTTTCATTCATATACTCTAAAGACTGATTAATGGTACCATTTTCATAAGCCATATCTATCATAACTTTTACATCTGCTTTAACAGGATCCTCTAGCACTCCTGATGAATATACACCTTCTAGGGCCTTAACAAAACTTTGAGTAGTAGCAAATTCCATTATTACGTTTGTTGTATATACTTGAATTTGTTCAAAAACAAATTCACTATAAAGTCTTTTGCATCTTAAATACCTAATGTAAGGAACAGCAGCTACTGCTACTAAAGCATATATTATAGAAATTACTAAATTGTAAAAATATAAATATGTAATTACTCCACCACCAGCAGCAAACAAGATTAACTGTCCTATATATTGTTGTGGTGTATAATCTTGCTTTAATTCTTTTATTTTTTTTCTAATTTCTTTATATGTATAAGGAGCTACTTTACTATATAATCTACTGCCTTGTCTACTTACAAATTGATAAGTTTGTTCACCAACATTACTTCTATAAACAATTATAAATATAATTAGTATAGCAACTATTATAAAAAGTAAAGTTATATTCATATTTTCCCTCCTATTCAAAAATTATTTCATTTTTTTGTGTTTGTTCAATTATTTCTACCTTTCCATCTTTTTCATATTCTTCTTTAACAAAGCCTTCTGGAAGCACAACACCTTGAGCTTCCAAATACTCAATTAAATATTCACTAGGATTGTTTCTATAAACTTTCCCATCAGGGGTTTTCTTATAAAGCGTATTATATTTCGCTTCATTATCTCTTGTTACATAAAATTCCGTAACTTCTGCAATTTCTCTTACAAATCGTTTAGAAACTTTATCTTGATAACCTCTAATATACACACCTAATTGAATATATCTATAAATAGATTTTAAGAATTGTTCTATGTCCTGATTAGTTTCAAGCAAACTATACATACGGTTAGGTATAGACGCCGCCTTATCAGCATGTATTGTAGATAATATGTAGTGACCTGATGAAATTGAGTTTCTAACAGCCATTACAGCTTCCGCACTACGAACTTCTGATAACAATATCCATTTTGGATTTTGTCTCATACAAGTGACAAGAACATCGGAATAGCTTGCTATATTATTTGTTTTCATAGCAACTATATCTCTATTTGGATAAATTCTATCCAAGTGTAATTCCAAAGTATCTTCTATAGTTATTAATTTTTCATTTTCAAGTGTATTGGCTGCTAAATATTTTACAAATTCAGTCTTACCACTACCAGTTTCTCCACAGACAATTATATTACAATGTCCATGGACACAAGTTATTAAAAAATCTAATATATCTTCAGTTATATATTTTTCTTTTAATATTTTATTTCTTTCTAAACGTATTTTAGCAGGAGTTTTACGAATAACACAGGCAATACCATTTCTTGCAATAGAATCGTGTACAAAGTTCATACGAAGTTCTGCACTTTCACTATCCAAAAACGGATGCGCCGCATTAAAACTTTTTCCCATAACATTTGAACATTGAAAGGCTAATTTTTCCATAAAGGAATTATTTATTGCTGGATTTTCAATCCTAAATATCCCTTTAGATAACGTTTTTAACCAAACTTGCCCATTGTTGCTATAAGAAATATCCGTAACATCATCATTCTCTAAATATTCTTTAAGGGGGCCAAAGTCCATTCCCTCAAATATATTATCGTTCATCTTACTCCACTACTTGTTGATTGTCATTAACTACGTTGTTATCTTCAACAATTTCTTCTCCAGTTGGATTTTCGATTTCCCCTGTTATTATATCCTCTTCCACTGTTATAGTTTGAGCATCTATATAATCTCTTAATGTTTGACTAGTAACAACTATAGAATCTTGTTCTGGAACAGTTGATCCTCTAGGTGCTAAAACCAATTCTATGTCGTTTAAGGCTTCAGCTTTCTTAAGTAAAATATAGTAATCTTGGCTTACACCAAATCCAATTTTTGAAGGAGTACCAACATTTTCATCTCCATCAAAAACATTATTACCACTACCGTCGTGTACAACTAAAACTTTTACATTTTTCATTAATTTACCAAACATTGAAGTTCCATTTTCATCAGTTGCTCTCATATATATATCTATATAAGTATTTGGTAAAACATTATTACCTAATGTACTTTCAACATTAACATCCATATAATATCCAAGTTCACCTTTTTCATAATCTAATTGTTCAATCCAATTCCCAGGTAAATTTGATTCATCTACTAACCATTCTTCATAAAACAAACTACCTGCTGGAATAGTTACATTAACATTAGTATACATATCTAATATGTTAACAGTGTTTCTAATCGCACTTTCATCAATCATTCCAGCTGGAACTTGCTTATAAACTAAAAGTTCACTTGTGATTTTAGTTCCAGGCCTAATAGTTTGAGCAGCAACTGGCATACTAACTGGATTTGTTTGTTTTTTTATACTTCCACTATATCCAAAATAAAGAACTACTAATATCACTATTACTAGTAAAATTGTAACAACGTTTTTATTTGTAATAAATCTTTTAAAACCTATCATAAAATTATTCATTTTTTATTCCCTCTTTCTTTTTAATAACAATATTCATAATTTACAGTATATTTTTTAGTTTGAATTGCTTCTATCATAAAACTATAAATGCGAGATTCAAGAGTAAATCTTATTTTGTTTTTCTTAATTAGATTTACGTCACTAACTGAAACATATCTAGCATAATAAGGATTTGTTATTTTTAAATCAATATTTTTTATAACACCATTAGTTGGCACATTCGCATAAATTGAACAATTACATTTTTTTAGTGACGAAGCACAAGAACAAGTTGGTTTAGTATAATAAGTTCGACTTACTGATGTACAATGTTTATATTAATTTTTAGCATTAGAATTCTCATCTTCTTTTTCCTCTGCATAATATTTTGTCTCAAGTATCGCATCTAAATTGTTAACCATATCAAATTCAACAATTTCACCTGTTGCAGTAGTATCCTTTTTACTAGAAACCCTTAAACTGACTTTAGGAGGTTCAGTATTAACATCAAATATTTCTATAACATATGTATTAGATAAATCGGCATTTTCAGCAAATCTACGAATAAGATTTTCAACAAACTTTTCTTCTTCAATCCTTATAGTTCCATCCAATCTATATGCAGCTAAATCTAGCGAATCTATCAAAGCAGCCTCTGTAGTTTCTTTGAGAAGATTAAAATTGTGCTGATCCGTTCTCGTAGTATTAGCAAAAAACCAAATGATTCCTACTGCAAGAATACCTAAAACTATAATAGCGTATCCCCACATAGACTCTTTCAACATATCACCTACTATCCAATATTATAGTCTCTACTATACATAATAATTTTAACATACATTCTTGTTTTTTACAACAAAAAAGTTCACAAAAAGGAACTTTTACAATTTAAATTGATTTTTTTTGTTATTAACTATTATTATAATACTACATACTAAGATTAAGAACCCTAAAAAATAATAATAATAGTTAATATAAACATCAATAAGTTTTTCAATGAAAGTTTTCTTGTACTCTACATTGATATTATTATCACTTTCTATAGGTTTTGAATCTTTATAATCAGAAATCATTTTCTCAAACTCATCCTGTGAATAATTTACATATCCCCATTTCTGGCACAAACTATAATTTGGAATATCTTTACAAAGAGGATCACTATAATATTTGTTGTAAACAGGAAAATTATAATATTTAGTTCCTAAAGATATACCATAGCAAGCATTTTTAGCAGAATAAAATTTATAACTACCTGAAGTAGGCTTGTAATTAGAAATTATTATTTCTCCGTTATTAGTATCACTATAATAATAGTTTTTTTGTGTTATCGTGTCATAAAAATATATATCTTCTGTCAAATTACTTAAAGTTACATCAAAATATGCCTCATTATTTATGATTTTATAATCATAAGATAAATTAATATTTGTAACAATCGATTTCATTCTGGAAACATCAGAATAATTACATCCACCATATGTTAAAGCAGAAGCAGAAAAAGTAAACATACTAATCAACAAAAATAATATAATCTTTTTCATTTTATCACCTTACTTTAAACCATATTCATACTTTTGACCACGAATATTAAAAACTAATTTTATAGAATCTGCATTTAAAATATTAGAATTAACTCCTATATATACGTTATTTTTTGATGAAACTTTTTTACTAACAATTTCTTCAAATTTATATGTATTAATCCATACATCGTCTACTTTATAAGATATTATCCCAAAATTAGATAATAGGGAATAAAAGTCTTTCACACCCAAATCATTATTTCCTACATAGTCAACATCAATTCTCATAACAACTTTATCATAGTTTTCATCTATTGTAGGTTTTAAATATTCCTTGGATAATATACAATCATCTTCTTTAATGCAATAATTATAATTTATTAAAAAATATTTTTCTATTTCAAAATCATTAACTTTAAATTGTATATCATTTAATGGTTCTCGAAATTTTAAAGTTTCAGATACTACTTTTTTTTCCAATACAATTTCTTCTGAATTTATTGTTTTAGGTTCCAATGAAACACTAATTAAATTACCTTCACTGTTATATCTAAACATCATATCACTTGAAATATATTTTTCAGGTATTTCAAATACGAAAAGATAATCAGAATATTCTATATTTAAAATTTGTTCTTGATATAAAATCCCTAAATCAATCAACTCATCATAATATTTTTTAACTGGTTTAAATAGAAAATTTTCTATTCTCAAACTAAAATCATTTAAATATATAATTTGATCAGAATATTTAGGTTTTATATTAACATCTACTATTAACAAGTAATTTTCAGTTATTTTATTGCCCTGAAAATCTGTATTTAGTAGCGTTGTGGAATTTACTTTAAAAACAAATGAATCCGTTGAATAATAAACATTTTCTTTATTAACTTTATTATATTTTCCTACAAAATATATAATTTCAAAACTTAACAAAAGTAAAGAAATTATAATAAAGATATTTATTATTAACTTATTTTCAACATACAAATATTTAAAATTTCTAAAGTTCTCTTTTCTTTTTCTTTTCCTTTCAGCAAAATCTATATTTACATTAACTTCAAATTCCTCTTTATCGCTTTCACTTATTTCAAATTGAGTTATATCAGAGTTAAAATCAAATTTTTTAAAATCTATTCCTACTCCTCTAACAAATAAAAATACTAAACAAATACTTTCTAATATTACATTAATTAAAATTAAATCATGAATCAATTTAATCGCCTTAACAGAGACTATATTTTCAACTAAAAGATTAAAAAAATTAATTGTATATATATTTATTACCAATACCACAATAAAAGAAAATATTCCTACAAAATAAAATATTACAGGTTTGCTTTTCTTATACATAATACTTAAAAGTATCAAAAACAATATAATCATAACAATAGGAATAATATAAAATGCATTATTTATTAATGACTCAATTACTTGTTCGCTTGCTACACTTTCGGCAGAATACATATAATCATTTAAAAACTTTAGTACATCATTACTTAAAGAAATTAAATATAAAACCAATATAGCTAATGTTAAGTGTATAGGTTTAAACATTTTTATAAAAAATGCATATGGTTTTTTTAATATCATATATATCCCTCCTATTCTTAAATATTATATAATAAAAATAAAAAAAAATAAAGATAATAAATTATCTTTATCAGACTGTTGACAAATTGATATGTTTGAATGAACATATCAATTTTTGTTTGTAAAAATTTAATATTTTCAATATTTTAAAGAAAATTTGTTTAATATTAACCTTTTTCTCTTTATATTTCCATCTCCATATTGCCATTTTCTTTAA
>CALVVM010000034.1 GCA_944363855.1 uncultured Bacilli bacterium | reverse complement strand
GACAAAATAAAATAAGTAGGGTAGCGACTATCCGAAACTGGTCTATGGAGAAGTAAAAACTTTAGTGAAGTAGAAAAGCCTAACTGTGAAGTTAGGCAGGTCAAAATTTATTTTGACTTTTGTTCTTTTGATGTAGTATAATTTAAATAGAAAGTAGAGTGGTTTAATGAAAATATTAGTTACAGGTGGTACAGGTTATATTGGTAGTCATACTTGTGTTGAATTATTAGATGCAGGATATGAAATAGTTGTTATTGATAATTTATCTAATTCTAAAATAGAAGTAGTAGATAAAATAAAAGAAATAACAGGTAAAGACTTTAAGTTTTATGAAGGAGATTGCTGTGATAAAAATATTTTAACAAAAATATTTGAAGAAAATAATATAGATGCAGTAATACATTTTGCAGGCTTTAAAGCAGTTGGAGAATCAGTGAAATTACCTTTAAAATATTATAGAAATAATTTAGATTCAACAATAACTCTTTTAGAAGTTATGAATGAATATAATGTTAAAAAAATAGCATTCTCATCAAGTGCTACAGTATATGGAAAACCAGAAACATTACCAATCAAAGAAGATTTTCCATTATCAACAACTAATCCTTATGGGACAACTAAGTTAATGATAGAAGATATACTTAGAGATTTATATGTGTCAGATAATGAATGGAGTATAGCTATACTTAGATATTTTAATCCAATAGGTGCACATAAATCAGGTCTTATTGGAGAAAATCCTAACGACATTCCAAATAATTTAATGCCATATATAGTAAAAGTCGCAACTCATGAATTAGAATGTCTTAGTGTATTTGGTAATGATTATGATACAAAAGATGGTACAGGAGTAAGGGATTATATACATGTAGTAGATCTTGCTAAAGGACATATTAAAGCAATTGAAAAAGTATTAAAAGACAAAGGTGTAGATGCATATAACTTAGGTACAGGGAATGGATATAGTGTTCTAGAAATAGTTAATACATTTATGGATGTAAATAAAATAAATGTTAATTATAAAATAACTGATAGAAGACCTGGAGATATTGATGCGTGTTATGCAGATCCAACATATGCAAAAGAAAAACTTAATTGGGAAGCTAATCTTGGTATAGAAGAAATGTGTGAAGATGCATATAACTTCGTAAAAAACTTCAAGGAAGACAAATAGTCTTTCTTTTTTATAAAAAAATATTTTATTTTTTTAAAAAGTGTGTTATACTTAATTAGTAATGAATCTGTCTCCTTAGCTCAGTTGGTAGAGCAACTGACTCTTAATCAGTGGGTCTAGGGTTCGAATCCCTAAGGGGACACAATTTGAATATTGAAGATTCTTGGGGTAGATTCAAGAATCTTTTAATTTTATATTTTAGATAAAGAGGGATTTTATGAAAAAAAATGGTTTTACTTTAATTGAATTACTTGCTGTTTTAGTAATTTTAGCTATTTTGGCTATAATAACTACAGTAACAGTAAGCACTATATTAGACGATTCAAGAGATAGTTTATCTGAAAGACAAAAAAGAAATATAGAAGATGCGGCTGAAACTTATTATTTAAAAGAAGGTATGAATATTGAAGATACTTGTATAAGTGTTCAAGAGTTAATAGACAAAGGTTATATTGATGGAGTTACAGTAAAAGATCCTAAAGATACTGAAGAGATGACTGGATATGTAAAAATAACACATGCTTCAAATCAATATTCATATAAATATCAAGAAAATTCATGTGAATAAAATTTACAAATCTTTCCACACTATTAGTGGGAGGATTTTTTTATGGAAAAAAAAGAGTATAAAAAGATAGTAGATAAGTATACTCCTAATGAACCTAGATTTAGAAATGCATTAATTGCTTTTGTAATAGGTGGATTTATGGGAGTATTAGGTAATTTTTTAGTAGAGTTTTATTCATCAACATTTGATTTATCTAGTAAAGATGCGAGTGTATTCATGATTATAATTTTAATATTTATAGGTTGTTTTTTAACTTGTTTAGGTTTCTTTGATAAATGGGTAGGTTTTGCGAAATGTGGACTTATTATTCCTATAACAGGATTTGCTCATGCTATGATGAGTGCGGCACTAGAATATAGAAAAGAAGGTTTAGTTACTGGACTAGGTGCGAATATGTTTAAACTTGCTGGATCTGTAATTATATTTGGAGTAATTTCTGCTTATATATTTGGTTTACTTAGATTACTTGTAATGGGAGGTTAGTATGACTTTTAAATATAATAACATATATATAAATGAAACTAGTACAGTAGCAGGACCATATGAAGCAAAAGGACCACTAGCTAAACTGTATGATAAAACTTATAAAGATTTATATTTTAATGAAAAAACTTGGGAACAAGCGGAAATTAAAGCTATTAAGGAAAGTGTAGAAATATTATTAAAAAAAATGAAAAAGAAAAATAAAGATGTAGATGTACATATAGGTGGAGATTTATTAAACCAAATAGTTGCGACTAATTATGCATCTGCTAAAATAGCTATACCTTTAATAGGAATATATTCAGCATGTGCGACTAGTACTTTAAGTTTAATGTTAGCTAGTAATATGATAGAAGCTAATCAAATAAAGAATGCTATTGTAACTTCTTCTTCTCATAATAATAGTGCGGAAAAACAATATAGAAATCCAGTAGAATACGGTGGTCCTAAAAAAGAATATGCAACATTTACAACTACAGGGTGTGCAACTTGTTATTTATCAAGTGAAAAATCAAATATAAAAGTAGAATCAGCTACTTTAGGTACTGTAGTTGATATGGGAATTACTGATGTATTTAATATGGGAGCAGTTATGGCTCCAGCTGCTGCTAAAGTTATAAATGATCATTTAAAAGATACTAATAGAAAAATAGAGTATTATGACTTAATACTTACTGGAGATTTAGGTGTAGTAGGTAAAATGATTTTAAAAGATTATATGAAACAAGAATATAATATAACTTTAAAAAATTATGATGATTCTGCTTGTATGATATTTGATATAGATAAAGAGCCTGTTTATATGGGTGGTAGTGGAGTAGCTTGTTTACCTTTAGTTACTTATACCCATATACTTAATAAGATGAAAAAAGGTGAGTTAAAGAAAGTTCTATTAGTAGCAACCGGAGCTTTAATGAATCCTACTATGTGTAATCAACACCTATCTATACCTAGTATTGCTCATGCAATTAGTTTGGAGGCGGTTAAATGATATATTTTAATGCTTTTCTATTTTGTGGTGTAGTCTGTTTAATAGGCCAAATAATTTTAGATAGTACAAAGCTTACTCCGGGTCATATTACAACTATATTTGTAGTAGTAGGTGCGTTTTTAGATGTATTTAATATATATGATAAATTTGTACTTTGGGCAGGTGGAGGAGCACTTGTTCCAATAACTTCGTTTGGACATTTACTTATACATGGCGCTATGGATACAGTAAATAATTTTGGCGTAATGGGATTATTTATGGGT
>CALVVM010000033.1 GCA_944363855.1 uncultured Bacilli bacterium | reverse complement strand
TGGAAATATAAAGAGAAAAAGGTTAATATTAAACAAATTTTCTTTAAAATATTGAAAATATTAAATTTTTACAAACAAAAATTGATATGTTCATTCAAACATACCAATTTGTCAACAGTCTGAAACAACTTTCAATGTAAGTTGTTTTTTATTTTACTTTTCTTATCTCCTCTGGAAAATCGTCATAAATATAATCATCTTCATTCACTGTAGCTTTGTCAAAATTTCTTATTTGATTTTCCAATAATTGTTTCCTAATTTGTAACTCATTTATTTCTTGCCTTATTTCACTCTTGTTTTCTTCTGCTTTTTGTGCTTTACCCATTTGAGTAATTAAAAATAAAGGTTTTAAAGTGCTAATATCCACTTTTTGTCCAGATTTAAATTGTTGATTGAATACTTCAATTTTTTCTATTATAGAATCTATTATATTTATAAACCTATCATATTCATTTCTTGTCAAAAAATATTCTTGTTTTACAGTTTGCTTCTTTTTTAGATAAAAAGGTTGTAATGCGTATTTACAATAAATACTATTTAATAATTTTGAGTTTATCAAGTCTATCCATTTTTGTTCATTCTCAAATATTTCCGTATAAAAGTCTTGCCTCAAATCCATATTTTTTTCTCCTTTTTATTCCTAACGAGTTCTTTGAACTTGTCCTTTCATATATTCATCAAGTTTTTCAGCTGATTTAAACATATATGGTAAAGATTTAACAAAATCTTTTGCTTTTAATAAACCATCATATACTTTTCCAGATTTAACTACTACCGCTTTTGTTCTTTTGGCTTTATTATCTCTTTTATTTAGTAATCTAGTTTGATATGCCTCTAATTTTCTTAAACTAAATGATTTACTATCTTTTTGTTCTGCGAGTTGTTGATTAACTTCAATAAGTTCTTTATTTACTTTTGATAAACCATGTTCTTTTTCATATTCTTTTATCTTAGTTTGAATATTTTCTAAATTTTTCTTTGCTGTCTCAAGTTGCATCTTAGTAGATACCACATCTATTTTTTGCTTTAGCATTTCAGTTCTTTTTACTTTCTTATTAAGTTTTATGTCCAATAATTTTTCTAATAAATAAATTTGATTTTTATATTTAATTCTATTAATTTCTAGTTTATAGTTATTATGTGGTTCACTTAATAATCTATTAATTTCAGCATTTAGTGTTTGATTGTATTTTTCTATTTCACTCATTTCAGCAGTTGAAATTTTTGTTATTTTTTTAGGGTTTTTATCTTTTTGCAATTTTACTTTTTTATGTTTTTTCATCCAAACAGGAACTGCTATAGCGCCAATAGGACCAGCAACTAAATATCCCGCCAAAGTACCGCCTACATATTTTGCTACAGTTTTAAATTTTGAACTTTCTGATTTTTGCTTTAGTTCTTTTTCTTTTGGGAGAAATTCACTAACAAACTTTAAATCATATTCTTTTTTTTCAGTATCTTCATTTATACTAGTATTATTACCTTCAGCATCTTTTCCTTCATTTTTTTCTTCTTCATTTTCCTCAGATGACGAATCTGTTCCTTCTCCACTATCATTTGAAGATGAAGCAGTTCCATGATTTGAATGTGAATAAATATCTATGTCTTCTTCCAATTTTTTATCATATTCTCTTCTTTTTTCTATATCAGATAAAACATTATACGCTTCATCTATTTTATCCCACATGCTAAAAGGCGCCCTATCATCTGGATCACCAAATTTTAATCTATCTTTTGCTTTTTGGATACTATCTAGTGAAGCATCTTGCTTTACACCTAAAATATCATAATAGCTTTGATTGCTGTAATAATCCATAAAAATCCCTCGCTTACTTCTATAGTATAACATATTTTTTTTAATTTTGGAATTATTATTGATATGTTTTAACTTCTTTTTGAATATTATTGTTTAATAATTCTGATTTACTAGAAGGTATTGCGATTATATTTTTATCTCCATCTGAAATATATCTAGTACTTTCTAACAATTTAAAATTCATTTTTATATCAAATTCTTCTCCATTATTATCATAGGCTCTAATTCTTTTTAAAAATTTAGGGTTAAAATTAATATGATATGGAGAACTTTCTGATTTCCAACCAACTCTTAATGTAGATTTAGTTTGATAATTATGATTGTTATAATTTGAATTAAATATGTATTGCATATTTTCATGTTCTAAACTATATGGAGAACCAAAAGGTAGTGCAACAATATTTACATATTTTTCAGGAATTATACTATCCAACAGTTCATATATTCTTCCTACTTGTTCCATAGATTTATTTGCATCTACATCAGTAAAATCAACATGACTATAAGTATGATTGCCTATATCATAACCATTTTCAACTAACCATTTTAATATTTTTTCATTATATTCTTCTTGTCCAAACAGTCCACCATTAACAAAGAATGTAGCAGTTATATTATAATCAGGATATTTTTCTTTAAAACTTTCAAGTATTCCTACAGCAGAATTTGGATCAATTATAATATTTCCTTTTTCATCTAATCCTGTTACTTTTATATTATTTTCAAGACCATCATCGAAAGTTAAAATTATTGGGCTTTTTCCTAATTCTACATCTATATTTCCATCAACATAATCAGTAAGTCTTATCATTCTATAACCTTGACTATAATAAAACTCTAAATCATTTCTAAAAGCTTCACTAGTTCTTTGATATCCATTTTTATCTACGTTACCACCTATATATTCAGTGTCACTATTATTTTTATTATGTATTCCATGATACATCATTATAGGCACTTCACCTAATTCATCTACTTTGTTATTTTGATAATCCTCTATGGTTAGTTCCTTTTCTTCAACGATTATTTCCTCATTTTCAATAACTTTTTCTTCTACTTTATTACTACATCCAACTAAAAGAAGGATTATTAATAAAGAAATAATTTTCTTCATACTATCACCCTTATTATACTGCTCAAATTTATTCTTTTTATTACTTTTCTTTATAAGGAATACCTAAATGATTATAAGTTTTTTCAGTAACCATCCTACCTCTTGTAGTTCTTTTTAAAAGTCCTGTTTGAAGTAAATATGGCTCATATACATCTTCTATTGTAGTTTGTTCTTCTCCAATTGATGAAGCTATAGCTTCTATACCTACAGGTCCACCATTAAATCTTTCTATAATAGCTTTAAGTAAATTATAATCTGTTTCATCAAGTCCTAATTCATCTACTTTAAGTTTATCTAAAGCAAGCTTAGTTATATTTAAATCAATACTACCATTCCCCATAACCATAGCAAAATCTCTAACTCTTTTAAATAATCTATTGCAAATTCTTGGCGTTCCCCTACTTCTTCTAGCAAGTTCTATAGCTGCATCTTCATCTATTTCACAACCTAAAACTTTACTAGTTCTAATAGCAATTTTCTTTAACTCTTCTACTGTATAATAATTTAACTTATTAATTATACCAAATCTATCTCTTAAAGGACTAGTTAAATCTCCTGCTCTTGTAGTTGCTCCTACCAAAGTAAAAGGAGGTAAATCTATTTTTATATTTCTACTTGAATTTTCAGTACCTATTACTATATCTAAAGTAAAATCTTCCATAGCTGAATATAATATTTCTTCTACAAATCTAGGTATTCTATGTATTTCATCTATAAATAAAACATCTCCAGGTTCTAGATTTGAAAGTACTGCTGCTAAATCACCACTCTTTTCAATAGATGGTCCACTTGCAGTTTTAATATTACTTCCAAGTTCATTAGCGATTATAAAGGCTAAAGTAGTTTTACCAAGCCCTGGTGGACCATATAATAAAACATGATCTAAAGGTTCTTCTCTTAACTTAGCAGCTTTTATAAATATACTTAAGTTTTCTTTTACTTCACTTTGACCAACATATTCTTCTAAACTATCTGGTCTTATATTTTTTTCAAAAGAATCTTCTACTAACTCTTCTTCCGTTATTACTCTATCCATAATACTCCTCTCATAATAAAGTCAAGTATTTTCTATACAAAACTTTATAAAATTTTTATATTTTTTATTCAAACTAGTTATTTTACTAGTTTTTATCATTATTTATATTAA
>CALVVM010000032.1 GCA_944363855.1 uncultured Bacilli bacterium | reverse complement strand
AGAAAATAAATCTTCCATTTTTTATAATTTTGTGTATAATATTAAGTGTGTTGGATTTATTATCTTTCTTTGAGCGGAAACTATAATACTCCAACACTTTTTATTTTGCAAGTTTTTTTTGGATTATAATGACTTTTCGTTAGAAATTTTGTACAATTAGGGTGGTGATATTATGAGACTTAGAAATGTAAAAGGTGCAAGTACTATAATAGAAAATTGTCCTTTTATAATAAAAGATTATAAAGAATATAAAGGTAAATATAAAACTATTTTTAATAATAATAATCCTATACATATAGAAATTGGTATGGGTAAAGGAGACTTTATAATAGGTATGGCTAAAAAATATCCTGAAATTAATTTTATAGGTATTGAAAAGTTTGATAGTGTTATTGTAAGAGCAATTGAAAAACTTGATGAAGAAATACCTAATTTAAGATTAATTAGAATGGATGCGACTGAAATAGAAGAAGTATTTGATAAAGAAGTAGATACTATTTATTTAAATTTTTCTGATCCATGGCCTAAGAATAGACATTCTGATAGAAGACTTACTAGTTTAAAGTTTTTAAAGAGATATGATAGTTTATTTAAGAATGAGAAAACTATTATTATGAAAACTGATAATAGAAAATTATTTGAGTTTTCTTTAATAGAGTTTAATAATTACAATTACAAGTTTGAAGAGATTAGTTTAGATTTATATAAAGATGATATAAAAGATAATGTTCAAACTGAATATGAAAGAAGATTTCATGAATTAGGATTTCCTATTTATAAAATAATAGTTAAGAAGTAGTATACATATATTTACACATATTTATAAATAATATATAGTAAAAAAAATAAATATTTGTTATAATAGAATAGGAAGGTGTCTCATGAAGAAGATAATACTAACTATTTTATTAGTTTTAGTACTAACTGGGTGCTCTATAGTTAGAATAGATACAAGTAGTATTGATAATATACTTAATGTAATTTTAACTAAAGATAATACATTATTTAATCAAGTTGGACAAGGTTATAAATATTATTTACCTGGTGGGGTTACTTATATAGATAGTGATGATTTAAACGATGTATTATATTGTAATGGAGCTTATTATTATTTGTATATAGATGCGATAAGTTACCACTACAATACAAATATAAATTATAAAATTGATAATAGTGCTTATTACTCTAAAATATTTTCCAAAAAAGATGGTTTTAAACATTCTGGATATATTGAGATAAATGAGCAAGGTGATTTATATCACATAGAGTTTGTATATAATTATGCGAAAATAGAAACATTAGTTAATGAAGAAAACTTAAATAATGCAGTACTTAATGCTTCTTATATATTATCAACTATAAAGTATAATAAAGATATAGTTGAACTTATGTTAGAAGATGATTATTTTACAAATAAAACAGGAAAGTATGATGATTTTAACTCAAAAGAAGAAAGTGAAAAATTCATATTAGAAAAAGAAACTACAATGGAAGAAAGATAAGGTGAAAAAATGGGATTTTTTGAAAAAGTAAAAAACATGTTTACTGAAGAAGTAGAAGATGACGATGTAAAAGTAGAACAAATAAAAAAAGAAGTTACTAAAGTGGCTATAGAATCTCCAAAAGCAAAGGAAGAAGATTTACAAGATAGTTATGAGTTTAAAAATGAAGATAGAGTTAATGTTCCAGTTTTCTTTGATGACAATGATTTTAGAGATTTAAAATTAGAAGAAAAAAAAGAAGAGCCTAAAAAAGAATACAAAGAAAGAGAAATATATGGTATAAAAAAAGAGGAACCAGTTGTTGAAAAGAAAATATTTAAACCAACACCTATCATTTCTCCTGTATATGGAATATTAGATAAGAATTATCACAAAGAAGATATAGTATCTAGAAGTGAAGTTAGAAGTAATAGAGTAGAAAAGAGTATTACTGAATCCTCAATAGATGCTATAAGAAATAAAGCATATGGCACTTTAGAAGATGAGTTAGAAAATACTTTATTTGGATCTAATTCGATACTATTTAAAAGAGATGATAAAGAAGATGAATTAGAAATTAAAGAAGTAAGTGATGATGTTTTAACTGATTTAACTGATGATATAAGTAAAGAATTAGATGAACTTTTAATAAGAAAAGAAAGATACATTGATGATATTGAAGAAATAGATGATGTAGAAGAGTTAGAAGATTTAGTTGAAACAAAGGATGTAGTAGAAGAACCTTTGGATGATTATGAAGAAGATGTTAAAGTAGAAACTGCTGATTTGAGTGATGATGATTTGTTAGGTTTTATTGATTCAACACTTTATAAAGATGGAGATGATGAATAATGATGGTAGATTTAAATCAATTATTAGGACTAATTTTATATATAACTGCTATAATTTTAGTAATAGTTTTTATAGTAGTAGGAATAAAATTAATAAAGACATTAAAAAAAGTAGATAATGTTATAGATGATGTTAATGAAAAAATGGACAAAGTAGATGGAGTTTTTGATATTATTGATAAAACTGCAGATTATGCATCAGGTATAAGTGATAAAATTATAAGTGGAATATCTAGTTTTATAGGTCTTTTATTAGGAAAAAAGAAAGGGAAGAGTGACGATGAGTAAGAAAAAAAGTGGATTTGGTAAATTTTTATTAGGAGCTGGTATAGGAGCAGGACTTGGAATGCTACTTACTAAAAAAACTGGTAAAGAAAATAGAGAAATATTAAAGAAAAAAGTAGATGAATTAGTAATTAAAGCTAAATCTATTGATGTAGTAGAAGTTAAAGAAAATATTGAAGTTAAAGTAGAAGAAATAATGGCTGAAGTTGCTGATTTAGATAAAGAAAAGGCTTTAAAAATAGCTAAAAAGAAAGCTGAGCAAATAAAAGAAAAAGCAGAAGAGTTAGTAGAATATGTAGTTGAAAAAGGGACTCCTGTTTTAGAAAAATCAGCTTGCTTAGTTAAAGAAAAAGCAATTGAAGTAACAAAAGAAGTATTAAAAAAATTAGAACAAGAAGAAAAATAATTCTTCTTGTTTGCCATGAGGTGAATATATGAAAAGATATATTAAATATATTATATTATTAGTAATAATTATAGTGATTTTTATATTAGGATTTTTTATTTATAAAAATTTGTTTGCAGATTCTGTTAATTCGAGATATAAAGACATAGAAAGTTATAAATTAACTAATGATGAAAAGAACTCTGCAAAAGATAAAATAAATGAATTAGAAAATATAAAAAGTGTAAAAATATATAAAGATTCAAAAATAATTAAAATAGTTGTAAAGCTTGATGAAGATATAGATTTTGAAAGCATTAAAACAAAAGCAAATGAAGTAATAAGTAGTTTTAGTGAAGAAAATCTTTCTTATTATGATTTACAGTTCTTTATAGAATCAGCTAATGAAGAAAGTGAAATATATCCGCAAATAGGATATAAGTTTAAAACTAATGAAGAGTTTGCTTGGTAGGTGAAGTGTATGAAAAAAAATAATAAAAAAATAATAATAGTAATTATATCAATATTGGTTGTTTTAAGCATTGCTAGTTTAATTTTTCTATTAGTTAATTCTAGAAATAGTAATTCACTAACTTTAGAGGAAAATAAATGGATTGATTCAAATAAACAAAATGTTATTGATATAGCAATTATGAATGATATACCAGTATTAAGCAATAATGGAGAAGGTTTAGTTTATAATTATTTAGATTATGTAACTGAAAAATATTCTTTAAAGTTTAATGTAATTCCAAATAAGTTAGATAATGTAGTAGATTATCAATATAATATGGATTTAGTAAGTAATGTTACTGAAAATGATATAGTTTTATTAAACGATAATTTAGTATTAGTTACTCCAGATAATAAAGTATATAATGATATAAATGATATTACTAATTTAATAATAGGTGTAGCTACAATAGATAAAGAAGCAGTTTCTAATTATCTATTAAATAACAATATAACACTTGTTGAATATACAACTTATGCTGAATTAAAACAATCTATGGTACCAGTATCAAACCCAAATGGAACAACTAGTACACCTGTTAATGGTATAATAATTCCAAAAACAATATATACACAAGAAATAGTTCAAAATAATTATAATATTTCTTATCATTTTAACGATTTAAATAAATACTTTGTTTTAAAAACAATGGGACAAAGAGAACTTAATAGTATATTAAATAAAAGTTTTAATTCTTGGAAAGAAGATGAATATCTTACAAGTTATAATACGAATCTTTTAAATAATTATTATAGTTTTAAAAATATAACAGATACTGATCAAAAGAAATTACAAAGTAAAAGTTATTCTTATGGTTTTGTAGATGATGGAATATTTAATATTTTAGATAGTGATAAAATTAAAGGAATAAATGAATTGGTGTTAAAAGATTTTAATAGATTTTCTAATCTTACAATAACTTATACTAAATATAATAGTATTAGTAAATTATTAAAAGAGTTTAATGATAAAAATATAGACTTTATTATGAATATTGTTGATGAAACAAGATATACTAATGAAGTGTATACAACTACAGGAGTATATAATAGAGAGTTAGCTATCATATCAGGAATAGGTAATAAAGATGTTATTGATGGAATTAATTCATTAAAAAATAAAGAAGTTTTAGCTATTAAAGATTCTTATTTAGAAAAATATTTAACTGATAACGGTATAAAAGTTAAACTGTATAATAACTTTACAGATTTATCTATAGATTTTTCTAGTAACGATATAGCTATAATAGATTTAGAAAATTATAATTACTATAAAACAAGTGCATTTAAAGATAGTAAAATAAATTATATATTAGATTCAAATGATAAATATAAATACGTAATAAATGGTACTGAAGAAAATACTATATTTAAAGATATATTTAATTTCTATTTAAGTTATAATTCAACTAAAGAATTAGTAATTGATAATTATGATGATATAGCTTATGAAAATACAAATATAGTATATATATTAGTATTTATTATATTAGTTTTATGTTTATACTTAATTGTTGATTTTTCTAATCATATAAAAGTAATGCTAAAAAAAGTTAGAGAAAATAAAAAAGTACATTTAAGTAAAGAAGATAAAATTAAATATATAGATCAACTTACTTCACTTAAAAATAGAGCTTATTTAAATAGTAGAATAGAATCTTGGGATGAGTCAGAAGTATATCCACAATCTATAATAGTAATAGATTTAAATAATGTTTCTTACATAAATGATAATTATGGCAGAGAAGAAGGAGATAAAGTTATTACTGAAGCAGCTAATATTTTAATTCAACACCAAATGCAAAATAGTGAAATTATTAGAACAGATGGTAATGAGTTCTTAATATATTTAGTTGGTTATAGTGAAAAACAAATTATTTCTTATTTAAGAAAATTAAATAAAGAATTAAAAGGATTATCTCATGGATTTGGTGCAGCTTCAGGTTATAGTATTATTACAGATGCTATTAAGACTGTAGATGATGCTGTTAACGAAGCAACACTTGATATGAAAAATAATAAAGAGGATATTGATTACTAATATCCCTTTTTGTTATATTTTTTTATAAAATAGAGAATAATAAAAAAATATCTACTAGTATAAAGTAAATCCCTTTGTTGGAATATTACTTTATCCTAAAAGAAACATATTTTATGTTTCTTTTATTGTTTTAAACGTTTGTATGTGTTATACTTAATATGGTGATGATATGCAGATAAATAAAATAATAAAAATGAAAGATAACAAATATAAAATATATATAGATGGAGAAAGTATAGTTACTTATGATAATGTTATATTAGAAAATGATTTATTGTATAAAAAGAGTATTGATAATAATTTATATAAAAAAATATTAATAGATACCAGTTATTATGATATATATAATAAAACAGTAAAATATATATTAAAAAGAAGAAGAAGTGAAAAGGAAATAAGAAAATACTTAAATAAGTTTGATATTAGTAATAATGATATAGAACGTATAATAAACAAATTAAAAGATTTAAGACTTATAAATGATAGAGAATATACTAAAGCTTATATAAATGATAAGTTATATTTAAGTAAAGAAGGTATAAATAAAATAAAAGAAGATTTAATAAATGAAGATATTAGTATTGATGTAATAGAAGAAGAATTAAAAAATATAGATGAAAGTTTATTTAATGAAAGATTAGAAAAGTTAATAATAAAAAAAATAAATAGTAATAAAAAATATTCTAATGGTTATTTAAAACAAAAAATAATGAGTGAGATGATTGGTTTAGGATATAATAAAGATATTATTCTAAGTATATTAGAAAATAATTTAAAGAGTGATAATAACATATTAGAGAATGAGTTTAATAAAGTTTATGACAAATTAAAAAGTAAATATAGTGGATATGAATTAAAAAATAAAGTAAAACAAAAACTAATTCAAAAAGGATTTAGTGTAGGGGAGATAAATATATTATTACAAGAAAAAACAGAAGAATGATTATTCTTCTGTTTCAGACTGTTGACAAATTGGTATGTTTGAATGAACATATCAATTTTTGTTTGTAAAAATTTAATATTTTCAATATTTTAAAGAAAATTTGTTTAATATTAACCTTTTTCTCTTTATATTTCCA
>CALVVM010000031.1 GCA_944363855.1 uncultured Bacilli bacterium | reverse complement strand
ACTTAAACGAACTGCAAGTCAGTTAAATTTTGACAAAATAAAATAAGTAGGGTAGCGACTATCCGAAACTGGTCTATGGAGAAGTAAAAACTTTAGTGAAGTAGAAAAGCCTAACTGTGAAGTTAGGCAGGTCAAAATTTATTTTGACTTTTGTTCTAAAAAAATAGAGAATTAATGTAATTTTTTCATTAGTGCGATACCACATAAATCATTACAACCATATGCGGCAATAACACTTCCAATATCGTTTTCAATAATATTATTAAAGTATTTGAAAGATTTTAAATAACTTTTTATTTTTTCTAAATCTACTTTGTCTTTATATAAACTTCCAACAGCAACTAATTTTTTATCAAATGTTTCAATATTTTTTTCATTAACAATATCCATCACCATTTTTTGCATACCTTGTTCAGCAGAAGATTTAAAAAATTTTTTTAAATACAATTCACCATCACTATTTAAATCAACTCTAAATTTAAAACATCCTAGTTTAGCAAGTTTAGAAGTAGTTGAAAGAACTGTATTTTTTAAACTAGATTTAGTTTTATCTCTACCGCTGCGAACATATCCATCAATATTAGGCACATAAAAAGATGTTTTAATACTTTTACTCAATTGATTTAATTTGTCAACTATTTTTTTGGTAGGTAATTTACTATTTAATATTTCTTCATATGCTAATTCATAAAGAAGAGTTCCACCAGTTGCCCCATTTAAAGAATCGACAACATACACTTTATTTTGATATTCTTCATTTAATTCATTTGCAATTAAATTAGCCCCGTTAACACTCCCTTGACTAACATGACTACCTACACTTAAATGTATAATATCTTTACCTTCTTCTAAAACAGAACGAAAAGTTTTTTCAAAGTCTCCAAGTAGAGGTGAAGAAGTTTTATATATTAAACCATTATCCATATCTTCTAAAATTTTTTTATTGCTTATTTCTCCATTATCATAATAAGATTTATTATTGCTATCAATTATTTGTGTAGGAATAATAATTGAATCTTCTTTTTTTATTGGGCACATCGCACTATCAGTTGTTAGAACAATTTTTTTCATTATGTATCCTCCTTAAGTTCTTTAATCCATGGTACCACATTTTACAATCACAATCAATTAAATTATACTTGATTTATTAATATTCATACATAAAAATTGTTATTTTTTAAGAAATGTGTTATTATAAAAATAGTAGGAAGTGATGCTTGTGCAAAATAAAATTTTAAGTAGGATATTTTTAGATGTATATAAAAGTTTACCAATGTTTTATAGTAATAAACCAAAGATCATGATTGACGATTATGATTTGCTAGAATCTACATTAGAAAATTATTTAGTAGAAATTTTAGGTTATAAAATAAAATATAATTATGAAGATAATTATAGAGAAATAATTAAATTATTTGAAAATGTTTTCTATAATAGTAGATATAAAAATTATGACAACATAATAGAAAGTATAAATACTTATAAAGAAGAGTTGAAAGATAAATTAGAAAAGCATAAATACACAGGCTTATTTATAGATACTTTAAGAAAAATGTATAGTAAATCATATGATGGTAGAATACTTAGTAATACAGAAAAAGATTTTAATTTTTCAACAATTGCAATAAGTAATAAGGGTAATTCATTTATAATAGGAAGGATTCCTAGAAAAGATGAGCAAAATCTTCCTTCAATATATATAAATAATATAGCAGAGTTTGAAGTAATTTTAAAAAAATATATTGAATCAGTAGTAACCTCAGATAGTTTCTACAATATATTCAACAATCAATATTTTACTAATATATCTTTTGAAGACAAAATAAAAACAATAATTGAGTGTACTTTATTTAATGCAACAGGTTCTGATTTAAATTATATTGAAAATTTTTTTAGAAAATATACAGATTTTATAAATGATAAAACATTTGACTTTATAAAAAAACCTAAACAAATGGGAAATCTATTTAATGATGATTTATATGTTATGTGTAAAAGATCGGAACTTGAATACGAAACACCTTATTATCTAGCTTTTATGTTAAAAAATAAAAGAGTGGAATTACCGAATATAAGAATGGGGATAGAAACTAAAGAAGATAAAAAAGTAGCGCATATTATAGCTACTCAATCTGCTCAAACTATATTAAATCCAGAAAATTTTCAACAAATTCAAACAGAAATAAAAAATAATTTACCAACAGATTCATATTTTAGATTTTATAATCCAACTCATTTAATATCTATTTTAATGACTTTTGGATTACTTAATGGAATGGGAATACAAGAAGTAGAAGTAAAAGACTTCTTACCATTTAGATATAATAAAACAGTTTTAGATAGGCAAATGGATACAGAAGAAGCAGATAAGTTTCAAACTAGATTAACAAATAAAAATTTAATAACATATATGAGACTAATATCTGTAGTGGATGGAATAGATGTTATAACTTATCCAGAAATGGATATGAGTTTAAAATTAAAAATAGAAGATAATGTTGTTTGTAAGAATGAATTTCTACAAAAAATATATGATATGGGCTATAAATTAGGTAAAGAAAATAGAATTAATTTAGAACAAAACGAAACAATAAAATAGGGTAGTTATCTACCTTGTTTTTGTTAGTTAAAGGTGGTAAAATATAATCACATGAAAGGAGGCAATTATGTTTGAATTAGTATCTAAATATTCACCTAGTGGAGACCAACCACAAGCAATAGAAAAACTAGTTAAAGGTATTAAAAACGGAGAAAAGCATCAAACTTTAATGGGGGTTACCGGATCAGGAAAAACATTTACTATGGCAAATGTAATTGTCCAAGTTAACAAACCAACATTAATTTTAGCTCATAATAAAACTCTTGCAGGACAACTATACGCAGAGTTTAAAGAATTATTTCCTAATAATAAAGTTTGCTTTTTTATTAGTTATTATGATTATTATCAACCCGAAGCCTATGTAGCTAAAACAGATACATATATTGAAAAAGATGCTGCAATCAATGATGAAATAGATGAATTAAGACATGCAGCAACTGCTTCACTTCTAAACTTTAATGATGTAATAGTAGTTGCTTCTGTATCTTGTATCTATGGTATTGGAGAAATGGAAGAATATCAAAAGAAGATGTTAACTCTTTTTCAAGGACAAACTATTGATAGAGAAGAAATAATAGAAAAATTAATAGATATGTTATATGAGAGAAATGAAATAGACTTTAAAAGAGGCACGTTTAGAGCTAAAGGCGATATTATAGATATTGTACCTATAAATGAACACACAAAAGGAATTAGAATAGAACTTTTTGGAGATGAAATAGAATCAATTAAAGAGTTTGATCCTATAACAGGAAGTATAACTTCAAATAAAAAATCAATATCTTTATTTCCGGCAAGTCACTTTGTAACTAGTCCTGAAAAATTAAAAATAGCTATAGAAAATATAAGAAAAGAACTAGAAGAAAGATTAGATTATTTTCAAAAAAATAATAAACTTTTAGAATATCAAAGACTTAGTGAAAGAACTAATTATGATATGGAAATGCTTGAAGAAACTGGGTTTTGTAGGGGAGTAGAAAACTATTCTAGACCGCTTGCTTTAAAAGAACCGGGTGCAACTCCAACAACTCTTATAGATTTCTTTAAAAATGACTTTTTACTTTTTGTAGATGAATCACATGTTACCTTACCTCAAGTAAGAGGTATGTATAATGGAGATAGAGCTAGAAAAGAAGTTCTTGTAGATTATGGATTTAGACTTCCTAGCGCACTTGATAATAGACCTTTAAAATTTAATGAATTTGAGGATAAAATAAATCAAGTAATCTATGTATCTGCTACTCCAGGTGATTATGAGTTAGAACACTCATCCACTCCTATAGAACAACTAATTAGACCTACAGGTTTACTTGATCCAATTATAGAAGTACATCCAACTAAAAATCAAATAGATGATTTAATTAGCGAAATAAATAAAAGAGTAGAAAATAAAGAAAAAGTACTTATAACTACTTTAACTATTAGAATGGCTGAAGAATTAACTCAATATTTAAAAGGTTTAGATATTAAAGTAGCTTACCTACATTCAGAGATTAAATCATTAGAAAGACTTAAAATAATAAGAGATTTAAGAAAAGGAAAATATGATGTAATAGTTGGAATAAATTTACTTAGAGAAGGATTAGATATTCCAGAAGTATCTTTAGTAGCTATTATGGATGCTGATAAACAAGGATTCTTAAGAAGTGAGAGAAGTTTAATACAAACAATAGGTAGAGCTGCTAGAAATGCTAATGGTAAAGTTATAATGTATGCAGATTATATTAGTGATTCTATGGATATAGCTATAAAAGAAACAGAAAGAAGAAGACAAATTCAAGAAGAATATAACAAGCAACACAACATAACTCCAAAAACAATAATAAAAGAAATCGCTGATATAGTATCTAATGAAGTAGAAGATACGATAAAAGAAACAGAGAAAATGTCTAAACAAGACAAAGTAAAACTTATGATAAAACTAGAAAATGAAATGAAGGAAGCAGCTAAAAACTTAGATTTTGAAAGAGCTATGGAACTTAGAGATATTCTATTTGAATTAAAAAGCGAATAGGTATATAATTATAATAGGTGATTACATGAAAATAAATAAATATTTAGATTGGTTTATACATATGGTAGGTTATGCTTTAGTACTTATAACTGTATCTGTAATATTTCAAAAAACAATATATATAGATAATATGCTTTTTGGACTTTGGGGTCTAATTGCGGTTATTATAGTTTTTATACTTAATAGAACTATAAAACCATTACTTGTATGGATGACATTACCTTTAACTGCACTTACACTAGGACTTTTCTATCCTTTAATAAATATATTAGTATTAAAAATAACAGATTTTATATTAGGTAGTCATTTTGAAATAAGAGGTACAATAATGGTATTCTTTGTTTCAATAATAATATCAATTATGAATGCTATAATGGATAATCTTATAATAGATAATTTACTTAAAAGGAGAAAGAAATGAGTTCAACGCTATTAGATTTAGGATTTTTTGAAATTAAATGGTATTCAGCACTTATACTACTCGCATTCATTATAGGTTATGGGCTTGTCATAAGTAGATGTAAGAAAAAAGGATTAAATACAACTAAAATAAGTGATATGTGTTTTTACTTAGTAATTGTATGTATATTAGGAGCGCGTCTTTATTACTGTATATTTAATTTTAAAGACTATATGAATATAATAGATATATTTAAAATATGGGAAGGTGGACTTGCCATACATGGAGGTATAATCGCAGGAATAATCTTCATCTTCTTTTATACAAGAAAACATGATATATCTTTATTAGATGTTTTAGATGTATTTGCTCCAGCTCTTGTTTTAGGTCAAGCAATAGGTAGATGGGGTAACTTCTTTAATCAAGAAGCATTTGGACCTTTGCTAGATAAAGTTAATCCAAATAATCCAGCATTTTTACAAAGTCTACATATACCTGAATTTATAATAGAGGGAATGTATATAGACGATCCATTTAAAGTTGCAATACCAGGTTATTACCACCCAACATTCCTTTATGAATCATTAGGGTGCTTATTAATTTTCATAATAATAATTATTATTAGAAATATTAAAACTATTAAACCAGGACAAGTAGCTTCTATATACTTTATAGGTTACGGAATACTTAGATTCTTAATAGAAAGTTTAAGAGAAGATAGTTTAATGATATTTAATCTTAAAGTAGCTCAATTAATATCAATAATTATGATAGTTGTAGGTATAATATTATTTATACTTCCTTATATCAAGAGACTTAAGAAATCTTCTTAAGTCTTTTTTTATACATATAATTTATTGGTGATTAAATGTTAAATAGGATAATATGGTTAATCGCAACTTCATTGATAATTATGAGAGGTCTTTATTTTTCCTTTAAATTAAAATTTATACAGTTTAGATTTATAAAAATGTTTAAAAGTTTATTTATAAAAAATAAAGAAAAAGAAACAATAAAACCTTTTGAATCTTTAATGATGGTACTTGCTGGTAGAATTGGTGTAGGAAGCATTGCTGGAATAGCTATTTCTATTTACTATGGTGGAGTAGGTAGTATTTTTTGGATGTGGGTAAGTTCATTACTTGCAACCTCTCTTACTTTTGTAGAAACTATACTAGGAATGCTTTATCAAAAAAAAGATACTAATTCTATTAGTAAAGGTGGTCCTAGTTATTATATAAAATATGGATTAAGCAATAAATTATTAGGTAATATATATGCTTTTATAATAATACTTACAGATATATTTGGTTTTATAAGTATACAAACTAATACAATAACTCATTCTATTCAAAAAATAATAAATATAGATAGTAAAATTATAGGAATTATACTTTCTATTTTAGTTATTATTATAATAATAGGTGGGGTTAAAAGAATAGCTAGATTTTCTTCTAAGATGGTCCCTATTATGACTTTATTATATCTATTTGTTTGTTTAATAATTATTGTTATCAATATAGATAAATTACCTCATATATTCATTACAATCTTTAAAAGTGCTTTTGAGTTTAAATCTATTAGTGGTGGAATACTTGGTAGTATGATAATAGGTATACAAAGGGGGATATTTTCAAACGAAGCAGGTATAGGCACAGGGGCAATTGCGTCTGCAGCTACTAAAACAACTTCAAAAGAAGAACAACTTGCTCAAGGATATACCCAAATGTTGGGAGTATATATAACTACATTTTTAATATGCACATCAACTGCTTTAATACTTTTAACAACAAATATTTCAAATCTAAATATAAATAATTTAAATGGAATTGAACTAGTCCAAATAGCTTTTACTAATCATTTAGGAATTATAGGTAATTATTTTGTATTTCTAATAATATTTCTTTTTGCTTTTACAACTATTCTTTCTAGCTATTATAATGGAGAATCTTCTTTAAAATATTTTATTGAAAATCCTAAAAAAACTTTAAAAATCTTAAAGATATTTACTTGTATTTCAATAGTAATAGGTGCTGTATCTAATTCAAATATTATATGGAACTTTATAGATATATTTGTTGGAATACTAGCTATCATAAATATATATGCATTGATAAAACTTAAAAATGATGTAATAAATATATTAAATAAGAAGTAAAAATGTGTTAAAATATTGTTGGTGGTAGTATGATAAATAAAAAATGGGATATAGTTTTAAAAGATGAGTTTAAAAAAGAATACTTTAGAAACTTAGGTATATTCGTAAAAAACGAATATAAAACTAAAACAGTATTTCCAGCTTATGAAAATATATTTGATGCATTAAGATTTACTGATTATGATGAAGTTAAAGTTGTAATACTGGGTCAAGATCCATATCACGGTTTAGGTGAAGCACATGGACTATCATTCTCAGTAAGAGAAGGTGTAAAAATGCCACCATCATTACTTAATATATTTAAAGAACTTTATAGTGATTTAGGTATTAAAAGAACTAAAAGTGATTTAACAGATTGGTCTAAGGAAGGAGTATTACTTTTAAACTCAATAATGACAGTAGTAAAAGATACACCATTGTCTCATAAAAACAAAGGATGGGAAATATTTACTGATACAGTTATTTCTAAACTAAATGATAGAGAAGAACCAGTAATATTCTTACTTTGGGGAAGCTTTGCTAGAAGTAAAAAAGAACTAATAACTAATAAAAGACATAAAATTATAGAATCAGTTCATCCATCCCCATTATCTGCTAATCGTGGATTCTTTGGAAGCAAACCTTTTAGTAAAATAAATAAGTATTTAAAAGATATGAATAAAGAAGAAATAAAGTGGTAATTATTTCTTCTTTTTGTATAAAATAAAAATTATTGTTCAATATTAAATAGGTGATAAAATGAAAAAAACAATATTTTTACTTTTTGGAATAATAATAGCTTATATATTAATTGGTAATATTGTAAGTGCGAATGATATAATACCAGATGATGCGATAAGAATAAGGGTAATAGGCAATTCAAATAGTGATTATGATCAAGAAATAAAATATAAGGTAAAAGATGTAGTTGAGTATGATATGTATAAAATACTCCAAAATACAACTGATTTAAGGGTTGCTAGAGAGTTAATAAAGAATAATTTATCTAACTTAGAAAATGATATTTACACCACTTTACAAAAAGAAGAATATAAATTACCTTTTTCTGTTAATTTTGGATTAAATTACTTTCCTAAAAAGGAATATAAAGGGATAATTTATGAAGAAGGATACTATGAATCAGTAGTTGTCACTTTGGGAGAAGGTTTAGGTGATAATTGGTGGTGCGTATTATTTCCTCCTTTATGTATGTTAGAAGCAGAAGAAACTAATACTACTGATGTCGAATATACCACTTTAGTAAAAACTATAATAGATAAATATTTTTAAAAATAATGAGTATTATTTTATAGGTGAAACTATGAATATAATACTCATTTTTATTATAGCTGTTAGTTTAAGTATGGATGCATTCTCTTTATCTTTAGCTTATGGTACTATTTCTATGTCAAAAAAAGAGATAAGATTATTATCTATTATAGTAGGTATATATCACTTCTTTATGCCTATACTTGGAATGTTAATAGGTAAGTTTATTTTTAATATAATGCATATAAGTGGTGATTTAATTGTACTAATTATATTTAGTTTTATAGGAATAAATATGGTTATAGAAAGTTTAAAAAAAGAAGAAAAAGTAAAGAAAATGAAATTAGGAGAAATGATTTTATTTGGATTAGCAGTTAGTATAGATAGTTTCTCTCTCGGTATTGGAATAAATAATATAAGTGATAATTTTATAATGTGTTCAAGTATATTTTCTATTACTAGTTTTATGTTTACTTATATAGGGTTAAAACTTGGTAATAAATTAAATCAGTTAATAGGTAAGATTGCGACAATAGTAGGTGGTGTAGTATTAATGCTATTTGGAATTATTTGTATAATAAAATAGAAAATAGTTGTCTATTTTCTATCTATGTTTGCAAGTGAACTGTTTTTATAATTTATATCATCAGTTACTTCTTTAATCACTTTTAATCTGTTTGGAAATATTATTTTTTGATTTTCATTATTTAATTCAATTTCAACTATTGCTTTGTCATTCCAAAATGGATAAATATCAATTTCAAAATATTGATTTTTATAAATTAAACAATATCTAGTCTTTCTTATCTGCTGCTTTGTTATATCAGCATTCATAAGTAAACTTAAGTATTCATCTTTAGATAATCTTTTTTCTATTTCTATTCTTTTTAAATTGTTAATGTTTTTCTTTATAGTTTTAGTATAAATATAATTTCCATTTATTCCCCTTTGTCTTATCCTAACTTCTTCATTGTTATCAGAGTTTAAATAAGTTTGAATGATTTCTAATTTCTTGCAGTTTTTATTTAACCAATTTATATCAGGGTATTCAATTAGGAACTTTCTTTCTATTTCATATGGTTCTGGTTCTCCTAAGAATAGAGAAATTTCTTTTATAAGTTTCTTCATTTTTTCATCGAAGTTGCTTGAATTATCTATTACTCTAAAATGTGGATGCCCATTCCAAGCATCTATTATTTTTTCATCAACTAAAACAGCTTCTTTTGCAGTTTCTGATCTAGCAGAATTATTTTCAGTTGTGTAGAACTCTTCTGCCCCTTTAGCAGCTGTTACTAAGTGGAATACAGCATCATAATTATCTCTAAGTTCAATTTCATTTTTATTTAATTCATTTAATACTGTTGAAAACTCTAAGTTTGAAAGATAAGCTTTACTATCCATAATACCTCTATCACATATAATTAGTATCTTATCATGTTTACTTGTTTTAGCAGCTTCTTCATAAATATTTTCTCTTTCAATTTAAAGTTTCATAAGAGCAGTTTGAAAGTCACAACACTCTTACAAGTAATGCCTGATATACCAGCAGTTATTAGTTCAGTAGCACATTCAGGAACAAATATAACATGATAACCTAAGTCAGTAAAAGCATTTTGTACCCAACTCATAGCAGTTGTCTTACCTGCGCATGGTCCACCTGTTATTACTATTTTAGTAATTTCTTTTTTTTGATTAACTTTTAATTGTAATAATTTTTCGATAGGAATATTAAATAAAATAGATATTTTTTTTAATGTATCAGTAGTCGGTTTAGCTTTACCATTTTCCCACTTTGATATAGCTTTGTTAGTAACTCCTAATTTAATAGCTAACTCTCCTTGAGTTAATTTAGTTTTCATTCTTAATTCACATAATAGATTTCCAAATTTATAATCATTCATAGAATTCCTACCTTCGACTATATTATATAAAAATATTATTTATAGTTCAATAAAAGCAAGTCGAAAGTAGGTAGAATTGTGAAAAATTGATGAAAAATCAATTTTTTTTCATGAAAAAAAAGGAAATAAGAAAGTTATGTAGAATGATATATATGAAGGGATGTAAGAAAATGATAATTGAAAAAGAAAAAAGATTAGTACCACTTAAGTTTGATTTAATGTTTAAAAA
>CALVVM010000030.1 GCA_944363855.1 uncultured Bacilli bacterium | reverse complement strand
AAATATGCTTTTATATTAAATGATCCAATACATAAAAAAGTATTAGATATTTTACCAGAAAGAAAAAAAGAACGTCTAATACAATATTTTACATATTGTAATAATAGACATTCTGTAGAGGTTGTCATATCAGATATGTACGAACCCTATTTATTGGTCACCAAAACAATGTTTCCCAGAGCAATGTATGTGGCTGACCCATTTCATTATACCAAATATATAATGGAAGCGCTAGATAAAATAAGAATAAGATTACAAAAAGAATATTCTGAAAAAAGTAGAGAGTATAAAATATTAAAGAATAAAAAGAATGTAAGTTTATTAAGAAAATATGGAAATGAAATAGATTGGTGGGTGTTAGTAAAAAGATATAAAAATGGTCATTTAGTTGATATGCTACCAGGAACAATATTGAATGAGATATTAGATATATCTAATGAATTAAGGATAGGATATATTTTAAAAGAAGAATTTTTAGATATAATAAAACATTATAAAGAAATGGATGCAGATGAACAACTAACTAAGTGGATAAGTAAATGTATTATGAAAAATATACCAGAATTTGTGGAAGCGGCGGGAACAATATCGAGATGGAAAGAATATATAATAAATTCATTTATAGATGAAAGGTATAGCAATGGTTATACAGAAGGAGTGAATAATAAAATAAAAGTAATGAAAAGGATAGCATTTGGATATAAAAATTTTACTTTATTTAGAGCAAGAATATTGTATGTTTTTAATGGTAAAATTAGTGGAATAAATAATATTAAAAATTACTCCAAAATGAAAAAATAATGATTTACATTTTTACTCGAAAGCACATTTTCAAAAAGAAGAAAAAAACAAGCAAAAATAGCAAAAAAAGCGCATTTTAAAATTTAATACTAAAAAATGAGCTTTTTCTTTTATTTTATAAGAGATTATGTAAATTTTACTTCACACCAGAAATTCTTGAACCGAATTATAAGATAGATTTTTCTATCTTTTTTGTTATTTTTTCATTTACAAACAAATGTTCTTGTGATATAATTTTAGTACCTACTAAAACTAGCTTGATTATAAAAAAATATTTGTTATGTAAAGGAGGGAAATATGAACGAAATTGAAAAATACAATACAACTATTTTTGAAAAAATTAAACATATAGATGAAAATGGACTTGAATACTGGGAAGCCAGAGAACTAATGAAAGTACTTGAATATAATAAATGGGAGAACTTTCATAAAGTAATAAAAAAAGCAATGGTAGCTTGTGAAATGAGTGGAAATGATACTAGATATTGGTTTCCTGAAATCAGGAAGTCAATAATTAGTGGTAAAGGTAGAAAAAGCCAAATAATAGATTATAAATTATCTAGATACGCATGTTATTTAATTGTACAAAATGGTAATCCAAATAAAGAAGTAATCGCACTTGCTCAAACTTATTTTGCTATACAAACTAGAAAACAAGAATTAACAGAAGAATATTTTAAATCTTTAGATGAAGATGGTAGAAGATTAGTTGTTCGTGGACAAACTGTTGATAAAAATAAACTTTTATATAAAGCTGCAAAAGATTCTGGAGTTAAGAATTATGGTAAGTTTACCAATTATGGATATAAAGGTTTATATGGTGGAGAAACTGCTAAAGATATTGCTAAAAGAAAAGGATTAAATGATAACGAAGAAATACTAGATTATATGGGTAGTGAAGAATTAGCTGATAATTTATTTCGAATTGTCCAAACAGAAGCAAAATTAAAAAATGATAAAGTAAATAATGAAGATGATGCTAATGATACTCATTATGAAGTAGGTAGTGCAGTAAGAGATACTATAAAGAAGTTAGGTGGAACAATGCCTGAAGATTTACCTACACCAGAAAAATCAATTGAAGAATTACACCTAGATAAATTAAAAGAATTACAAAACAATTAAGGGAATATATATAATATTCCTTTTTCTATTTAAAAAATATTATAATTAAGGTATAATATTTATGGTGATGATATGAAAAAACTAATACTTGTAATTATTGCTTTATTTTTATTTATAAATGTTAATGCATTAGAAATAGATTCTAAAAATGCTATTTTATATAATATGAATGATAAAGAAGTTATATATGAAAAAAATAGTGAAGATATAGTTCAAATCGCATCACTTACTAAAATAGTAACTGCTATAACAGTAATAGAAAATACTGATAATTTAGAAAAAGAAGTTACAATAACTAAAGATATGTTAAAAGGATTAGATGGATACGCTAAGGTAGGATTTAAAGTAGGAGATAAACTAACTTATATGGAACTTTTATATGCTTTAATGTTACCTAGTGCAGCAGATGCAGCTCAAGCTCTCGCAATAGATATTAGTGGTAGTATAGAAGAGTTCGCTAATTTAATGAATCAAAAAGTAGAAGAAATAGGAGTAAATAATTCTAAGTTTGATAATCCAACAGGTATGGATAGTGAAAATAATTATTCTACTGCTTCTGATTTAGCTCAAATTTTAATATATAGTTTAGAAAATGATACATTTAAAACATTATTTAATACGAATTACTATACAATAAATAGTATAAATAAAAAAATAGAAAAAACAATGATAGCAACAAGTTCAATACACAATTTAGATACATCTATTATTAAAGGTGCTAAAACAGGATTTACTTATGATGCAGGTATGTGTCTTGCTAGTACAACTAGTGTAGAAGGTGTAGATTATTTACTTATAACATTAGGAGCAGAAGCAAGAACTACTAATAATATAAAAGATACAATAAAAATATATGAGTATTATTCTACTAATTATGGTTATATAAATATTCTTAGTAAAGATCAATTATTAAAAACAATAGAAGTAAAAAACAGTAAAACTAAAACTTATGATATTTTGTCTAAAGAAGATATAGAACTATATTTAGAAAAAACTATAACAAAAGATAAATTAAATTATAAATATGAAGGAATAGAAGTATTAAATAAAGATATAAAAGTAGGAGATAAATTAGGTACAGTAACTATATTAAATAATGAAGAAGTTTTATATACCTTTGATGTTTATTTAGATACTGAAATAAAATATTATAATTTTCCTTTATACATTGCAATAGCATTTATATCTTTAGCAATAATATTTATCATCTTCAAAAAAATAAAAAAGGATTAGATGAGGATGGAATATTAAAATATTTGCCTAAAGAAACAGTAGTAGTACATGATCATAATAAAGCAAATTATAATGAAGATTATATATTTACAAATGCAGAATGCTGTGTACATTTAATAAGGGACTTAAAAAAAATAAATGAAGTAAAACCAAGAGAATGGATAAAAAACATGATAGAACTACTAATAGAAACAAATAATAAAAGAAAAGAATATATAAATAAAAGTATATATCAATTTGATTATGAAATAGTAGATAAAGTTATAAAAAAGTATGATAAAATTTTAAAAGAAGCAAAAGAGATAAATAAAACTGATTTTAATCAATACAACAGTCAAGACGAAAAAAGAATAATAGAAAGAATGGAAAAATATAAGAATAACTATCTATTGTTTATAATAAGATTCGATGTGCCATTTTCCAATAATTTAAGTGAAAGGAGTTTAAGAAACAGTAAAACAAAAATGAAAGTATCTGGAAAATTTTCAAATTTAAAAAATGCAGAATATTTTGCAAGAATAAAAAGTTATATTGAAACTTGTAAAAGAAATGGAATAAATGTACATACAGCAATAGTGCGTTTAATTGAAGATAATCCATATACATTAGTTGAAATGAATAATATACCTGAAAAAAGAGAATAAAATCGCTTTTTAATCGTGTGCTATTATTCAATTAGCTGTGAATAGTAACTTAAAATTAAAGAAATTGTAAAAATAATTTTAGGTATTGTAATTTATAAAAAACTATAATATAATTAAGAAGACGTTTTGCAAAGAATCTAACAATTTATTAAAAAACAACTAGATGACTACATTGAAAAAATGTGGTTTTTTGCGTTATATAAAATAGAAGAAAGGAGTATATGAATGATAAATTGTTGATTCTTTCTAGGAAGGAGTTGAATAAAAAATGTCATTCATCGAGGTTAAACATATAAATAAAACATTTAAAGTACCTATTAAATCTAGTGGAAGATTTGGTGCTTTAAAAACTTTCTTTAGTAGAAAATATAATTATATTAAAGCTATAAATGATATTTCATTTTCTATTAAAAAAGGAGAAATAGTTGGTTACATTGGCCCTAATGGTGCTGGTAAGTCTACAACTATTAAAATATTATCTGGGATACTTGTTCCTGATAGTGGTAATGTTGTAATTGATAAAATGATACCTTGGAAAGATAGAAAAAAATATGTATCTAAGATAGGGGTTGTATTTGGTCAAAGAAGTCAATTATGGTGGGATATACCTGCTATTGATTCATTTAATTTACTTAAAAATATTTATAAATTAGATGATAAGGAATATCAAAAAACATTAAATGAATTAATAGAACTATTAAACTTAAAGGATATAATAAATATTCCAGTAAGGAACTTAAGTTTAGGTAACAGAATGAAATGTGAAATAGCTGCTTCGCTTATTCATAAACCTAAAATACTATTTTTAGATGAACCTACTATAGGATTAGATGCTATATCTAAAAAAGTAGTTAGAGAGTTTATAAAAAAGATAAATAAACAAAATAAAGTTACAGTGATACTTACAACCCATGATATGGCAGATATAGAAGCTCTAGCTAAGAGAATTATTTTAATTGGAAAGGGTAAGTTATTATATGATGGTTCACTTTCTAAATTAAAAAGAAAATATGATTATTTTAGAAAGATAAAAGTAATAACCAAAGATAAAATAAAAATAGAAGAAGAATATGTAATAGAACAAAAAAATATTGAAGGTGGTATTGAGTTTATAATAGACATAAGAAAAATAGAAATAAATGAGTTTATAAAACTGATATCATCTAAAATATCTATAAGTGATATTGATATAGATAGTGGTAATATTGATGAATTGATTGTTAAATTATATGAGGATTTTAAAATATGAAATCTTATATAACTTATTTTAAATTAAAGTTTAAAACAGGATTGCAATATAGAGCTGCTGCTTTAGCTGGTATGGCTACTCAAGTATTTTTTGGATTTGTATATGTTTCAATATATGTAGCATTCTATGAATCTGGTAGTGGTAATTTACCTATGAAACTAAATGAGATAGTAAGTTATGTTTGGTTAGGTCAAAGTTTGCATGCAATTGTTTATATGTGGTATAAAGATAAAGAAATATTAAATATGATTAAATCAGGTAACATTGCTTATGAATTATGTAGGCCACAAGATTTATATTTTATGTGGGCAAGCAAAATACTTGGAGAAAGACTTTCTAATTGCGCTTTAAGATTTTTACCAGTAATTTTATTTGCGCTAATACTTCCAAGTCCTTTCAATTTAGATTTAAATATTGCTTTACCTAGATTATTATTATTTATAGTTGTAATGATATTATCAACTATACTTATGACAGTGCTTGTACTCTTATATCATGTAATATGTTTAATTACTTTAGATGAAAAGGGAATAGTAAATATATTTATGGTAGTATCGGATATATTATCAGGTATGTTAATACCAATACCATTCTTTCCTAAGTATCTACAAAATATATCTAATATATTACCATTTAGATATATAACAGATTTTCCTTTTAGATTATATGTGGGTAATATTAGTATGAATGAAGGGTTTATTGGAATCATAATACAAATTATATGGATAGTAATACTTATTATACTTGGTAGACTAATAACAAAAAAAGCCCTAAAGAAAGCAGTTATACAAGGTGGTTAATATGGGGTTATATTTTAAATATTTTAAAATTCATTTTAAAAGTGAATTACAATATAAACTATCTTTTATAATGTCATTTATAGCTCAGTTCTTTGTATTCTTTGGTTACTATTTTACAATTATTTGTTTATTTGATAAGTTCTCAAATATAAAAGGTTTTACACTCTATGAAGTATTATTAACATTCGGAATAATACAATTTGGCTTTTCATTTTGTGAGACATTTTTTAGAGGTATTGATCAATTTGATAATTTAATATTAAAAGGATATTTTGATAGGTTACTTTTAAGACCTAGAAATATTTTATTACAAGTATTTTGTGAAGAAGTAAGTTTTATAAAATTATCTAGACTTATACAATCTATTATAGTGCTTGTAATAGCTATAATAAAAATTGATGTAGTGTGGAATGTTGAAAAGATTATAACTTTAGTATTTATGTTAATTAGTTCAATATTTATATTTTTAAGTATACTTATAATAACTGCTGCTTATTGTTTTTATACAGTAAAAGGTTTGGAAGTTAGAAATGTATTAACTTGTGGGTGTAGGGAGATGGCACAATATCCAATAGGTATATTTAGAAAAGGATTTATTATCTTCTTTACTTGTATTGTACCATTTGGATTTATAAACTATTATCCTTTATTATTTATATTAGGTAAAGAAGTAAATAAATTATTGATAATTTCTCCTTTAATAACTCTTGTTTATTTGGTTCCGAGTGTTATAATATTTTATAGAGGTATGAGAAGATATTCTAGTGTAGGGAGTTGATAATATGGAATATTTAGATTTATATGATGAAAATAGAAAACTAACTGGAAAGAAAATATTAAGAGGTAGTGGAAAACCTGAAAAAGGAAATTTTATAAATTTAGTAATAATATTTATAAAAAATGATGAAGATAAATTTTTAATACAAAAAACTTCAAAAGAAAAGAAAGGTATATGGGCAACTACAGGTGGTCATGTTAAATCAGGTCAAACTTTTAAAGAAGCTATAATAGAAGAAGTAAAAGAAGAATTAGGTCTTGATATAAGTAGAGAAAAATTTGAATTAGTATATACAGAAAAGTTTGATTTTGCTTTTATGGATGTTTATTATTTAGAAAAAAATATAAATATTGAAGATATAAAAGTTCAAGAAGAAGAAGTAGAATTTGTTAAATGGTTAAGTGTTAAAGAAATAAAAGATTTAATAAATAAAGGCCAATTTAGAAAAGGTAATATAGTTGCTTTTGAAAAAATATTAGATAAAATAAGGTGAAAAATATATGAAAGAAATAACATATGTAACAGGGAATTGGGCTAAAATAGCTTTTGCTAAACAAGCCCTTGAACCTTTGGGGTTTAAAATTAATAATGTTAAGGTGGAAACAATAGAAATACAAGCTGATACTATGGAAGAAGTTGCTAAATACTCTGCTAAATATGCAAGTGATAAATTAAAAACTAATGTACTAAAAAATGATAGTGGATTAGTTATCCCAGCACTTAACGGATTTCCAGGGCCTTATACTCATTATGTAGATGATACGTTAGGTGAAGATGGAATATTAAAATTAATGGAAGGCAAAACCGATAGATATGCATATTTCATAGAAGCATTAGCTTACTGTGAATATGGTAAAGATCCAATTGTAATAGTTTCAAAAACAGAAGGAGAAATAGCTTTAGAAAAAAGTGGTGAATATGGTTGGAGTTGGGATTTTATATTTATACCAAAAGGCCAAACTAAAACAATGGGAACTTTTAAAGACGAAGATAGATGGAATTTATGGAATAATACAGGATATTTAAAATTAGCTGAGTATTTAAATAATAAAGAAAAATATTAAGTTTTTCTTTTTTTGTGGAATTAATTATTTATTTATGATATAGTTTAATTAGGAAGTCGATATATATGAAAGCAATACTTTATAATTATGATAATTTACAAGAACAAGATATAAATAGGGTAGTTAGGAGAGCTAAAATACTAATAATTAATTCAAATGATGAAATACTATTCGCTCATTCTAATAATAATTATTTCTTTGTTGGTGGTAGGTTAGAAGAAAATGAAACTTTTGAAGAAGGTATTGTTAGAGAAACAAAAGAAGAAACAGGTATAGATTTACCCTTAGAAAAAAGAGAACCATTTTTTAATATAACTTATATGAACAAGGATTATCCTAGTGATGGTGTTAATACAAAGTCTGTTGCTAACTATTATCTAATTAAATGTGATACTAAACCTGATTTAAGTAAAGTTAGTTTAACGGATGAAGAAAGAGTTAGTAATTTTAAATTAGTTTATATAAAAAAGGATAAGGTAATAGAAGAGTTAAATAAATCTTTAGAAAACTGTTCTAATAAAAATGTAGTTAATGATACAATAGATGTAGTTAAAGAATATTTAAAATAATTTTTTTCAGGAGGGTTTATGAAAAAGTATATAGATTGTGATGGAGTAGTTTTTGATTCTGAAATTTGGTTATTTGATGATGAATATAGAAGTTTAAAAATTAAAGATGAATTTAATAAAATTAAATATATACAAACTAAAGATTGGAATGAAATATTAAGAAAAAGTGAAATTATAAATGATGCGATAAATATTTTAAAAGAGTTAAGAGATTTTGCAATTTTAACTAAAGTACATTCTATGGAAAATGAAGGAGTAGCTAAAATAAAATTATTTAGAAGTTTTGATATTAGAAATGAAATAATTTTAGTGCCTTTTGAATTAAAAAAGACTGATGTAGTAGATCCTCGTGGTAATTTATTAGTTGATGATACTGTTCATAATCTAGATGATTGGAAAGAACAAGGTGGCATATCAATATTCTTTAATAAGGATAATTTAGATGTTGATGGATGGGGAAAAGTAAATACTCAGTATCCTAAAATTAAAAGTTTAGATTATTTGAAAAAGATATAATTAAATAAATAAGGAGGATTTATGGTAGATTTACACACACATACAACATATTCTGATGGAGATAGTTCTTTAAAAGAACTTTTAATGGATGCAGAAAAAAATAATGTAACTCTTTTATCAATAACAGATCATGATACAGTAGATGCATATAAAGAGTTAAAAGAAATTGATTATAAAAAAATATATAGTGGTAGAATTATAACAGGTGGAGAGTTCAATGTCATATTTAATAATGCTAAAATAGAATTACTTGGATATAATTTTGATATAGATAAAATAGATAAGTTTTGTTTAAATGCATATAAGAAAAATGATGATTATATGGATTTAGATAAAGAGTTTGAACTAATGATGAAAACCTGTTATAAGAATGGTATTAAAGTAGATGATTTAACTTATAATCCAAGTATGGGATGGCCTATAGATATTATTTTACCTTCAATAAAAAAATATGAAGAAAATAAAAAACTATTTACAGATAGAGAGTGGAATGATCCAAGTTATTTCTTTAGATGTTGTAATTGTAATATGGATTTCCCACTATATATAGACTTTTCAAATCAAATGCCAAGTGCTAAAGAAGTAAGTAATGCTATAAGAAGTGCTGGTGGTAAAGTATTTCTTGCTCATCTATACTTATATCCCTTAAAAGATCACATTGCTTGTTTAGAAAGTCTAGTAAGTGAAAATATAATAGATGGAATAGAAGTATATCACTCTAAACACACTTTAGAAGAAACAAAATTATTAGAAGAATATGCTAAAAAACATAATTTGCTTATAAGCGGTGGTACTGATTACCATGGTAAAAAGAAACCTGGTAGGGAAATAGGAAAAGGGTATGACAATATAAATATAGATGAAAGTATAGTTAGTAATTGGATAGATGGTGATAATGTGCAAATATATAATAAATTAGTTAGAGATAATATACCTGATAAAATAAAAAGTAATGGAGAAACTCCTATAATAAGTATATTAGATGATAATAGATATAAAGAAGAATTAGAGAAAAAATTGTATGAAGAATATTTAGAAGTTATAGAATCTAGTGGAGAAAATAGAGTAGAAGAATTAGCTGATATGTTAGAAGTTATTAAGGCTCTTGCTAGATTAGAAGGTAAAACTTTAGATGATGTAATTGAAGTAGCTAAAGTAAAAGCAAAAAAAAGAGGTGCTTTTGATAAAAAAATATTTTTAGAGCAAGTAATAACAAAATAATTGACAAAAAAAACATAGAGTAGTAATATATAAAATTAAATATACAGATTATTTAATTTTTTAATAGGGTGTGAGTATATGTTGGTTTTAGTTATAAATAATGGTAGCACATCTTCTAGATTTAGTTTAATAGATATGGATAAAGATTATGTTCTAGCTACAGGTGGTGTAGAAGGAATAGGTACAAGTTATTCTTACTTTAAATATAAGAATTTTATGCGTGAAGAAAAATTTAATATACAAATTTCTAATTTTGATGAAGCTTTAAGTCTTATATTTAAATTCTTAATAGATGAAAAATATGGTGTTATATCCTCTATTAAACAAATAGATGTTATTGGACATAGAGTTGTGCATGGTGGAGAAAAATATACTCAAGCTACTTTAATTAACGAAGAAGTTATACAAGATATAACAAATTTAATTTATCTAGCTCCACTTCATAATAAAAATTCGATTGATTCTATTTATAAATGTAAAGAAATGTTTCCTGAAATAGATAACATTGCTGTTTTCGATACATCTTTTCATTCTACTATTCCTAAAGAAAACTTTTTTTATTCAATACCTAAAGAATTGTACGAAAAATATAAAATAAGAAAGTATGGTTTTCATGGAATTTCTTATAGTTATGTGTTAGATAGATATAGTAGTATAGTAAATAAAGAAAAAGATAATATCAATACAGTTATATGCCATTTAGGTGGTGGCAGCAGTATATGTGCTATAAAAGAAGGAAAATCATATGACACTACAATGGAATATACACCTTTAACAGGACTTACAATGGTAACAAGATGTGGCAATATTGATCCATCTGTTGTTCCTGCAATAATGAATGCTTATAAAATTTCAGCAAATGAAGTAATAGAACTTTTAAATACAAAAAGTGGGTATTTTGCGCTCGCTAATGCTAAAGACATGAAAAGTATTGTTGAAAGGAGTTTAGCTAATGATTCAGATGCAATTTTTTTAAGAAATATTATAAATAATGATTTTAAAAGGCATTTAATGTCAATGATGGCAAATTTAGGGGTTGTTGATTCTATTATTATGACAGGTGGTATTGGGGCTAAAAATAAAGAACAAAGAGAAATGTTATTATCTAATCTTAATTTTTTTGGAATAGATTTAGATAAAGAAAAAAATAGTGAAGTATTTAATTTTGAATCAATTATTAGTAGTGATACATCTAGAATACCTATATATGTAATTCCTACTAATGAAGAAAAAGAAATAGCTAAACAATGTAAAAAAGTAATAGAAAAGGGAAAAAAATATGAATAATATAATGTTAGTAGGTTTAGGACCACACTCAAAAAGAATATATATGAATTATTTTAAGAAACATAATATAGAACCTAAGGTATTAGTTGATTTAGAAAGTAATTCTGAATTGGTAAAACAATATTTGAGAGAAAATAACTTTTTAAATACTATAGTATGGTGTTTGCCTGATAAATATAAAGATTGTGAAGAATTACCTAGTCAATATGAAGAAGATTTGAAAAAAGTTTGTTCATCAAATAATATTACTCATATAATATCTTCTACAGAACCAAAAGCTCATAATATGTATTTAGTTTTTGCACTTAAAAACAACATTAATATTTTATCTGATAAACCTATAACAGTGGTAAAAGGTATGGATAAAATAGAAAACATAAAAAAAGTAAGAGAACAATATTATAATTTATTAAAAATGTATAATAAAAAAAATTGTACTTGTTTTTGTAAGATAATGTGTCAAAGAGAATATCATAGAGGATATAAGTATATAAAAGAATTATTAAAAGATACAATACAAAAATATAATATACCTATAACATACATAGATATTTATCATTGTGATGGTAATTGGGAAATGCCGCATGATTTAAATAAAGAAAATCATCCATATAAATATGGATATGGAAAGTTATACCACAGTGGTTATCATTTTATAGAACTATTAGCTGAATTATTAAAATTAAACAATTTAACAACTCAAGGCAAACATATCAAAAAAGGTGTTTTATATGGTAATATTTTTACTCCTAATGACGAAAAAGAAGTTTTTAATAAAAATGACTTTAAAAAAATCTTTTTTAATGATAAAATAGAAGGCATCTATGATGAATTAGAAAATTTAAACTTTGAAAATTATGGAGAAAAAAATTATTATAGTTTATTAAATTTTACTAATAAAAACAATAAACTTATTACAACAGCTAATTTAAATTTACTTCATTATGGTTTTTCTAGAAGAGGATGGTTTGAATCTAAAGACTATTATAAAAGTAATGGAAGGATCCGTCATGAAAGAGTAAGTATACAAGTGGGGCCTTTGTTAAATATTCAAGTTCATAGTTATCAATCAAAAGAAATAAAAGATAGAACAGATAGTCTTATAGAAACTGAAACTGGTGGTTTAGAACACTTCGATATAGATATATATCGTAATGTTGATTTAATAGGTGGAAAACCTTTTGAAAGAGTAAAACTAAAGGATTTATATAACAAAGAAATGTTTGGTAATAGTTTTTTAGGCTATAATGAATATTCTAGAGAAGAATTCATTAGGGAGTTTTTAGAAGGTAAAGATACAGAAGGTGATCTTTTAGATCAGAGTTTAGCTATTGAAATATTATATAGTGCATCAAAAATAATTTACGATAAAAACGAAGGTAAAATTCAAATAGAAAAAATAAAAATACCAAGATAATTAAACTTTCAGGGAGGATAATATGAAAAATACAGAAGTGTTTAATGTAGAAAATGAAAGATTACAAAAAGTAATAAATGTGATTAAAAATCAAATAGAAGATACACAAGCAAAATTTGATGAGCAAAAAAATACAATTATTGGTATTGGAGAAGGTATGAGAGGAGCTCATTTCACTCGTGAAGCAATGATGAACTTATATGCGACTGAGTTATATAGATTAAAAAGAGTAGTTGATAATCCTTATTTTGGCAAAATGGATTTTAAATCTGATAATAAAGTAAATGAACTTTATATTGGTAAAAAAACAATAATGTCAGGTGATGAAATATTAACATATGATTGGAGATCTCCAATTGCTTCTATGTATTATGATTACTCTATAGGCAAAGCACAATATGAAACACCTAGCGAAGTAATAAAAGGTGAAATATTAAAGAAAACTCAAATACTTATAGAAAATGGTCAATTGATAGATGTAGAAGAACAAGATACACTAACTGATGATAAAATTTTATTAAAATATTTAAAAGGAAATGCTGATAATAGGCTTAAATCAATAGTCGCAACTATACAAAAAGAACAAAATAAAATAATAAGAAATCCTAATAAAACAAATAGTATAGTTCAAGGAGTTGCTGGATCTGGAAAAACTACAGTAGCTTTACACAGAATAGCATATTTATTATATGATAACGCAAGAAACATAAATGAAGCAAATTTTATGATTTTAGGTCCTAATAATTATTTCTTAAATTACATTTCTGAATTATTACCAGACTTAGATATTAAAAATGTTTCACAAACTACATTTGATGAAATTGCATTAAAAAGTATTGATGCTAAAGTTAAATTGGAAAATAATAATATAATGCTTCAAAATGTTTTATTAGATAAAGTTAATCCTAATATAATAAGTTTTAAATCTAGCGTTGAATATATGAATCTTATAAAACAATTTGTATTTGATTATATAAATGAAAATATGAATAGTCCAATTAAATATGAAGGAATAGAATTATGTAGTAAAGAAAAATTAGAATCTTTAGTAGAAAGTTTGAAATACTCTAGATCAAGTTACGGTAAAAAGATTAACGAATTCATTAAATATTTAATTAAAGAAACTAAGTTAAATAAGTCTGATTTATCTCATGAAGCATGGCTTTTATATAGAGATGAATATCTATCGTTAGAAAAGTCTTCACCAAGAAGAAAAGAAATTTTAGATATAACTAATAGTATACAAAAAGAAATTGAAACTGGTTGTCAAAAACACATAAAAAATTCTTTTAGTTTCTTGAAAATTAATAGTTTAGAATTATATAAAAAATTTATTGAAAGTTTAACGCAAGAAAAAGTTAATGTTGATGTAGATGTTAACGAATTAAAAACTTTTACTTTAAAAAAATTAAAAGGCAAAAATATAGGTACAGAAGATTTGGCTCCTTTGCTATATATTAATTATTTGTTTAAAGATGTAAAAACTTTTGATGATATTTCTAGATTAGTCATTGATGAAGGTCAAGATTTAAGTATGGCACAATATTTTATTTTAAAACAATTATTTCCTAATTCTAGTTTTGAAATATTCGGAGATTTAAATCAATCAATTTATGATTATCAAGGTATAAACAATTGGGATGATTTGAATTTATATTTATTTAACGATAAAGCTCAAAAAATGGAAATGTCTAAAGGCTATAGAACTACTGAACAAATATGTGAGAGTGCTAATTATGTTTTAGAGAGTTTTGATGCTAATAAATCTGATAATGTAGCAAGAGAAGGGGAAGAAATTTTAATAAATGAAGTTGATAGTTCTAATTTAGAAATAAATTTATTAAAACAAATAGATACTTTATTAGATAAAAAATATAAAACAGTAGCAATAATATGTAAAGATAGTATAGAAACTGATAAAGTTCATAAAAAACTATTAAAACTTGGATTGAATATAAATAAAATATCTGAGAAAGATTTAACTTATAAAGGCGGAGTTTGTATAATGCCTTCATATCTTTCAAAAGGATTAGAGTTCGATTCAGTAATTATTTATAATGCTAATAGTAATAATTATGATGTTTCTTCTAAAATAGATATGAAACTCTTATATGTAACGATAACAAGAGCACTACATGAATTACATATAAATTATTGTGGTGAATTAACCCAACCTTTAAAAAATTATTTAGCAAAAGATGCTAAAGTTAAAGTATTAAAAAAGAGTGAATAATTTATTCACTCTTTTAATTGCATTTATCTCTTTGGTATATTTCTTTAATATTTAATTTTTTAGTAAGTATATTACCATAACTAATGTTTTCTTCTTCTGAACCTACCATTCTATACAATTCTCCTTGAGGAGAAACCATAAGTCTTGTAGAAAGTTTTGAAGGCATCCTACCATCTATTTTTAAGTTAGGATACATAGTTTTTAATTTATCAACTATATAGTAAAATTCTTCATCAGTTATTTCAAATCTATTTTTGTTTGGAACTGCACCTCTACCACTAGCAGAATTAAATCTTCTAAGTTTCCAATGATCAATACCTTTTTCATTTAATAGATAACCTAATTCTTCAAGTTCATTTATATTTTCCTTGTGAACACAAGTATTTATCAATAATCCTATGTTTCCAGCATCTTTTATCATATCTATTCTTGAAGTAATTATTTCTCTATGATTTTTAGTATTTCTAATTTGCTCATTTAATGCATCATTACAAGTTTCAAAAGGAAGCGCAATAGAATTTAAATAGTTTCTTAATTCTTTAAATTTCTCTTTAGTAAGAAGAATACCATTTGTACTTAATCTAGTGTCAACACCTTTTTCATGTGCATCTATAATTAGTTTAGATAGGTGTGGAACCATCAAAGGTTCTCCTCCTATATATCTGTTTTTTGTTAAACCTGTTTCAATTAATTGATTTTGTATTTTAAAGTGATCTTCTAAAGATGTTATTTCACATTTTTTTACAGGACTAATACAGTATGCACATTTTTCTTGACAAGCATGTGTTATAATCCAAGATACTATAACTTCACCAATGTGTTCTCCATCTTCAATTTTGTATTTTTTTGTTTTGTTTTCGTTTTCCATATTTCCTCCAATAGTTGTAATTTATTATAACACTCCAATATTTTAGTGTCAATAAAATTAAATATTTATTTTGTTATATTGTAATTAAAATGAAATTACAGTATAATATGTATTAGCAAATAGGAGAGATTATGAAAAAAGAAAAAAATAATACATGGAATAAATTGTATGCGAAATATATAAAAGAAGAGTTTAAAGATTTTGAACAATATTTTTTAATAAAAATGAAACTTAAAAAAAGATTTTTGGATTTAGTACTCAAACATTCTAAAACTGGTAAACCAATATTAGAATGTGGATGCGGAACAGGTAAATTTTCAGCTTATGTTGCATCGTTAGGTATCAAATCTTATGCAATGGATATTGAAGATGAAATGGTTAAACAATCCAAAGAATTATCTAAAAAGATTAGTCCAAATAATCCAGTAAAAGTAATAAAAGGTGATATTCGTTCAATACCATATAAAGATAAGTTTTTTTCAGTAACGCATAGTAGTGGAGTTTTAGAACACTATGAAGATGATGAAATAATAAATATAATAAATGAACAAATAAGGGTGTCAGATGTTTGCATATTTAGTGTACCATCTACTTATTTTGAGAAAAAAATGCTAGGCAATGAAAGATTTATGACAAGAAAAGAGTGGAGAAAAATAATTTCTTGTAGTAATGCTGAAATTATAAAAGAAAGTGGATATCATTATAAAACTTTCAAAAAAAGATTTATAGATTTAATACAAAAACCAACAAGGATATTTAAGCCAATTGCACTTTATGTATTTGTATTAAAAGAGAAGGGAGAAAATTAGATGATATATATAGTAAGACACGGTCAAACTGATTGGAATTTAGAAGGAAGATATGCTGGTAGAAAAGATGTAGAATTAAATGCTAAAGGTATAGAACAAGCACAAAGCATTTATAATGAATTAAAAGATGTGAAGTTTGATAAAGTTATTTCAAGCCCATTAAAAAGAGCTTATAAAACAGCAACTATAATAACTGATTCTGAAATTACAACAGATGAACGTATAATAGAAAGATGTAATGGAGAATTAGAAGGAAAATTGAAAGAGGAATGCCCTCAAAATATAGATTTTAATGATCCAAATACAGGATTAGGTATTGAATCAATAATAGATTTTAGAGAAAGAATATTTAATTTTTTTGATGAAATAACTGAAAAATATAAAGGTCAAAATATTTTAGTAGTTACTCATGCTGGAGTTGGAATATATGCTAGATGTTATTTTGAAGGTGAACCAGAAGATGGTGATTATAGTAGTTACAAAATAAAAAATTGTCAAGTAGTTAAATATGAGAATGACTAATAAAAATGCTGGAGTTAATATGAATTGTATAAAAATTTTAACAGATGAAGATTTTGGATTAAAATCTATAGAATTTACTAATCCTAGAATTAGATATGGCGCTAGAGGGATTGTAGTAAGAGAAGATGGTAAAATTGCTATTTTTAATAAAACAAATAAAAATGAATATAAACTTCCAGGTGGTGGAATCGATAAAGACGAGGATATAAAAGAAGCCTTTAAAAGGGAAGTATTAGAAGAAACTGGTTGTGAAATTGAAATAATAGATACTCTAGGTACTATAGAAGAACATAAAAGTTTGGATAATTTTAAACAAATATCTTATTTATTTGTAGGCAAAGTTATAAATGATAATAAAAAGTTAAATTTAACTGAAAAAGAAATAAATGAGGGCGCTAAAGTTTTATGGGTAGAAAAAGAAGAAGGTTTAAAGTTAATAACTGAATGTTTAAATAATTTAAAGGAATCTGAGTATGAAAATCTATACCATAGTAAGTTTATCGTACTAAGAGATAGATATATACTTGAGTATTATTTGAAAAATAAAGTTTAAAATGCTAAATATTATATAAAAATATTTAAATTTTAAATTTTAAACAAGCAAATATATATTTTAAACAATTTAAATTGAATAATAAATAAAAAATATTATTATATAAGTTGTTAATTTTTAGATAAACATTAATGTTTATCTTTTTTTACTAATTTTTAATACTTTTTTATTGAAATTGATGAATAGAATGTGCTAAAATATATTTGCAATTAAAGATATGTTACAGATTGTTAAATTGATTGGGGGCAAAATATGAAAGAAAAATCAAAAATATATAATTTTGGTAATGTACCACAAAATGCAACTATATAAAAAAAACCAATAATGGAAGGTGAATTAACTGGTTATCCAAGTATAGACAAACCTTGGTTAAAATATTATACTAAAGAAGCAATAGAAGCTAAAATGCCAGAAAAAACAATATATGATGATTTATTTGATAATAATATAAATTATGCGGATAGAACAGCTTTAAATTATTTTGGTAGAAAGATAACTTATGGTGAATTAATAAGAAATGTAGATAAAACTGCAAAAGCATTAATTAATATAGGTGTTAATGAAGGCGATATTGTAACAATTTCAATGCCGACTTTGCCAGAAACAATTTATCTTTTTTATGCTTTAAGTAAAATTGGTGCAGTTGCAAATATGGTAGATCCTAGAACTAGTTCAGAAGGAATCGCGGATTATATAGAAGAAGCCAAATCAAAATTTGTTTTTATTGTCGATGTAGCATCACCAAAATTAAAAGGTATTGATGTTGAAAATATTATTGTCATTTCACCATCTGAATCTTTACCAGCACCATTAAAATTGGGATATAATGCAAAAGAATTTATAAATAATTTAAAAAATAAAAACAGTATTAAACTTGATAATGCTATAAATTGGAAAGAGTTCTTTATTTATAGTGAAAAGGCAATAGTCTCAGCATCAAAATATCCGAAATATGATAGAGAAAAACCTCTGGTAATAGTACATACTGGAGGGACTACTGGAAAACCAAAAGGTGTAGTTTTATCTAACTACAATGTAAACAGTGCTTCATATCAATGTGAAATAGCCGGTTTTGATTTTAAAAGAGAACATAATTGGTTAAATATAATGCCACCATTTATTGCTTATGGTATTGGAAATGGACTTCATTTACCATTAAGCTGTGGTATGGAAGTAATATTAATACCTCAATTTGACCCATCAAAATTTGATGAATTGTTAGTAAAATACAAACCGAACCATATGGTTGGGGTTCCATCTCATTATGGAAATATTATTAAGAGTAAAAAATTACAAAAAGCCGATTTGTCATATATTATTGCACCAACCGTAGGTGGAGACAAAATGGATGAAACTTTAGAAAAAGCAACTAATGAATTTTTAAAATCTCATAATTGTGATTATAAAGTAACAAAAGGATATGGTATGACTGAAGTTAATGCAGCCGTAGCAGCATGTACTTCAAATGAAACAAATGAACTTGGTAGTGTTGGAATACCTTTTCCACATACAATTATATCAATTTTTAATCAAGAAACGGGAGAAGAATTAAAATATGATGAAATTGGAGAAGTTTGTATAACAGGACCAAACACTATGTTAGGATATTTTGAAAACAAAGAAGAGACAGATAAAATTTTAAGGACTCACGAAGATGGCAAAATATGGGTTCATTCTGGCGATTTAGGCTACATGACTAAAGATGGCAATTTATTTATTGTTGATAGAATGAAGAGAATGATAATTCGTCATGATGGCTTTAAGGTTTTTCCTAATTTAATAGAGGATGTTATTATGAAACATCCTGATATAAAAACTTGTAAGGTTATAGGCGTTTCTGATGTTGAACATAGTCAAGGTAAAATACCAATGTCATTTGTAGTTTTAAACGATAATGTAACAAGAAATTTTTATGAAATTGAGCAAGAATTATTTGATTTATGTAAGAAATTCTTGCCAGAATATTCTCAACCATGCGCATTTGAATCGAAATTGTCTTTGCCGTTGACTTCTATAGGTAAAGTTGATTTTGTTGCTCTTGAGACAGAATATGAACAAAAATTGAATAAAAATAATTTTGTAAAAAAATTAGTATAAAAGCGAATTAATAAAGGTTCAATGTCAAGTAGTGTTAATGATAATATAAGAATGTACAAAAAATGTAATATAAAAATGCACAATTTTGTACATTCTTTTTGTTATACTTTTAATAGAATTTGGAGGTATAACATGAAAGAAGTAAATAAATTAAAACAG
>CALVVM010000029.1 GCA_944363855.1 uncultured Bacilli bacterium | reverse complement strand
AAATAATAAAAAGAGTATATTATTTTTAATATAATTAGAAATTTATTAAAGTAGAAATTCAGTCTACAAGAAGGTCATAATTTTAAGAATTATATTGTGATTTAAGATATTATAAATTATATATAGTAAAGGACTGACCTTTATATTATTCAGTTCTTCTTTTTTTGTTATTCTCTTTTTATATTAAGTTATACAAAAAAATTAACAATTTTATTTTGTTAATTTCTATTCATCAAATATATCAAAGTATTCTCCGCTGTCTAAATAAAGAATACCTTTTTTATTATCAAATGATTTAACCATGTCTATATATTTATTTATAGCTAAAAACTTATCCAAAGTTAAATATACATAATTACCATCATTCATAAGTATAAAAAATCTTTCTTCATCTACTTCATTAGGAGAATATTCTATTTCAGACATTCTGTATAGTATATTCTTTTTTACTTTTTTCATAGCTTTTAAAAATTTATCATATACTGTATTTGGTATTTGATTTATAACTGTTGGAGTTGTAAACTTTTCTGTTACTTTATCTTTATTATATAGTATTGTTTTATTTTCTGTTTGATAATAAAATAAGGGATAATTTTCTTTAACTTCTATTGTTATTTTAGAAGTTAAATTAGATTTAGTAACATCTGCTTCTAGTATATATTGATTTTTTTCTAATCTACTTTCTAAAGTTACTGATAGATTATTTATACTAGTTGGATAATCTTCTATACCAGCAATATCAATTATTTCTTGATCAGTTAAAAGTTCATTACCTTTAATATATATATTTTTTATATTTGAATTAAATACTTTAACTATAATAAAAGATAAAAGAAAAAACAAAATTAAGACAATAAATAATCTTTTTTTATTTAGTTTTCTTTTTCTGTTTTTACTTTTACCCATATTAGTTCACCCTTATTCTACAAATTCTTGTTCTACTTTTAGTTCAATATTGTATTTTTCTTTTATTTTATTCTTTATATCGTTTATCAATTCTTTTACTTCTTCACCAGTAGCATTACCTGTATTGATTATAAAATTAGCATGTTTTTCACTTACTTGAGCGCCACCAATGCTTTTTCCTTTATAACCAATTTCTTCTATAAGTCTACCAGCAAAATCTCCTTCTGGATTTCTAAAAACACTACCAGCTGAAGGATATTCTAAAGGTTGAGTTTCTACTCTTCTTTTTTTTCTTTCATTTATTATTTCCATTATTTCTTCACTATTACCTTTTATAAGCGTTATAGTTGCTTCTAAGCAAATATAACCTTTATTTTTTTGTAAGAATGAAGTTCTATAATGAAAATCTAATTCATTATTTTTCATTGTTTTTATTTCGTAATTTGGAGTTAATACTTTAACTGTTCTAGTAACATAGCCCATATCACTTTTATAAGCTCCAGCATTCATATAAACTGCTCCACCTACTGTACCAGGAATACCAGCAGCAAATTCCATACCGGTAAATCCTAATCTAGATACTCTTAAAGCAAGTTTATTTAATGGATAACCAGCACCTACTACTATTTTATTATTTATTATATTTAAATGATTAAAATTATCTAATTTAATTATTACTCCATTATATCCAGAATCATTAAATATAACATTAGAACCATTACCTAATACCATGTATTTAATGTTTTTTTCTTTTAAATAACTAAGTAGCGTTATTAAATTTTTTTCATCATCTGGTACAACTGCACATATAGCTTTACCACCTACTTTATAAGTAGTGTGTTCTTTTAAAGTATAATTTTCTAATACTTTACCTACATGAAGTTCTTTTATTTCTTTGATTATATTCATATTTACTTCCTATCTATTAGTTTTTTTATATTGTCATAAATAATTTGTGCGGAATTATCTACTTTTAATGTTTTTAATCCTTTTTTCATCTCATTTAATTTTTTATCATCATTTATAATACTATCTATTTTTCTAATTAGGATATCTCCTTTTAAATCTTTTTCTTCTACTAAAATAGCTGCATTATTATTAACTAAGTCTAATGCATTTTTAAATTGATGATTGTTTGGTACATATGGACTAGGTATAAGTATACTAGGTAAATCTAGAGCTATTATTTCACTTAAAGTAGAAGCACCTGCTCTAGTTACTATTAAATCAGTATTCTTCATTATTCTAGTCATTGAATCTATATATGGAACTACTTTAACATTACTTGGAAACTTATTTTTACTTATTTCTTCATAATAATTATTACCTGTTACATATAATATTTCATAATCTTTATTATTAAATAATTTCATAGTATCTATTAAAAATTCGTTTACTTTATATGAACCTAAAGACCCCATAACGAATAATACTAATTTTTTATCTTTTGATAGTTTTAATTCACTCTTATTCATAGCAGGTTTCTTTAATGCATCTTCACTACATGGATTTCCAGTAAAAATAGTTTTTTCTTTAGGAAATTCATTCTTACTAGATTCAAAAGATACTCCTATTAAATCTACTATTTTAGATAAAGTTAAATTAGCTTTACCAGCAACACTATTTTGTTCATGAATGAATGTTTTAATGCCTAAAGAATGAGCAGCCATTATTACAGGCGCAGTAACATATCCACCTACTCCAATAGCTATATCAGGTTTAAACTCTTTTATTATTTTTTTACATTCTTTTTTAGCTTTAATTAAACATTTAATAGTTTTAAAATTCTTAAGTAAATTTTTTCTATTAAAACCATAAATTTCTATAGATTCAAATGGAATTCCATGTTTTGGAACAACATCTTTTTCCATACGGTTGTGTGTTCCAATATATAAAAATTCACTATTTGGTTCCATTTCTTTTATCTTATTTATAATAGCAAGTGCTGGATAAATATGTCCCCCAGTACCACCTGCACTTATAACTACTCTCATCATATCACCTATACCCATTATACCATAATTATATTCAAAAACAATAATTAATATAAATTAAAAGACTCGAAATATGTAAAATCAAGTCTCTATTATTATTAATCGATTTCAAAATTTAATAATTGATTACAAGTTTTTTCATATAAATCTTGTTCATGTTTTATTGTATCAATTAAATACATTTTATCATGCTCATATTCTTTTAAGCCTCTAAGATAATATGGCTTATTCTCATCTAATATAATAAAAGGCATAATATTATTTCTTAGACATTCTTTAAACATAATAATTCTACCTATTCTTCCATTACCATCTCCAAATGGATGTATTCTTTCAAATTTATAATGGAAGTCTATTATATCTTCTAAAGTAATATTATTTTTTGAATTATATTCATCTAATAAAATATTTATTTCTTCTTCTACTTTATTAGGTGGCGTTGTATTTATAACTTCAACCATACCTATCATATTAGGTACTATTTTAAATCCACCAACATTATATCTAGGATTTTCTTCATCACTCGTATTTCTTTTTAATATTTTATTCATTTCAATTATCATATTAGGCGTTAATAAATCGTCTACATTATCTAACATATAATCAAATAATTTAAAATGATTTTTAGATTCTATCAAATCATCTAGCTTAATTAATTCATCATTTTTTGATATAAAAGAAACGGTATCAAATATCGCTTCTGTTTGATCACTGGTTAGTCTACTACCTTCAATTTTATTTGAATTGTAAGAAAAATTAACCTGTGAATAATGATATATATT
>CALVVM010000028.1 GCA_944363855.1 uncultured Bacilli bacterium | reverse complement strand
AAAATAAAAGAAAGTAAAAAAATACTTTCCCCTTATACTATAAATTCGTTAGAAATTTGGTACAATAATTTTATAACACATTTTTCTTATGAAAAAAATGTGCCATAAAATACTTAACATTATAACATATTTTATGAATTTAATGAAGAAATAATAGCACTTACCATTTCAAATGTAGATAAAGCTTTATTTATTTTATCACTTGTTTTTAATTTATAATTAGTTTTCATTTCTTCTATAAATATATTAAACATGTTAGGATCTCTATTTAAAGTTTTGTACCAATGAGAGTTTTCATGAAGATATTTAATAAATAAAGGATTACTTTTTAATTTAAATTGCAAATCTAAAGTCATTAGTCCTCAAAATGTTTATATAAAGGTCTAGGTTTATATGTAGATTGTATGGATTGATTGCTAGAATCTTTTTTAGAAAAATCTTGTACTACTCCAAGTACTCTTTGCACATTACCGATTCCTTCTTGTATTCCATCTAAATCTACATTCTTAAACCACTTTACTACTTCACTTAAAGTAAGCCCTGCAACTCCTGTTTTTACACTGTTTTCTACTACTTTATTTTCTACATTTTTTTCTCCAATATAATCTTTCCAAACACTTTCTTCACTTCCATATAAATCATACATTTCATAAAACTTTTGCCATGTCATTTCATTATTTTTTACAAAACTAATAAGCTTAGGGTTATTTCTTACAAACTCTTTGAATTCTTCTTTTTTCACTATACCACCTATTAAAGTTTATGTTTTGCAATATTTTTTATTTATAATTTTTTCTATTTTATTTATAAATAATTCAATTACTAGCGCATCTTCTAATATATTTATAGAAAAAGTTTTGCTGCCTATATGATTTATTGATGTTCCTAAATGATATATAATACTTCTATCTATTATAAAATATCATCATGAAATGTATCATCATAAATTATACTTAAATTATTATATTGTTTATTATATTTTTCTATATCTAGTTTATTTAATAAACTTTTTGTTTTAGTTATAATTATTATTTTAACTTTTAATTTACTTATCATATCAAGTATAACTTTATCAGCATAACTATCTATTATTATTAGTTCATCTTTAGCAATACTCATTATATCTATAATCTTGGAATATGCATCATATATTTGACCGTCAAAAAACATTTGACAAATATTTTCTATGTTCACCTCTGCCACTCTTTAAGGTGACATTTTGGCACCTTAAAAAATTATATTCTTCTTCTGTTAATTTAAAACAATAGTTTTCAGGAAATCTTATTATATTTCTCAAAACCTGTCTATTTAGTTGCTTAGTTTCATATCCAAAAAGCATAGCTACATCACTATCTAACATTACTTTTTTACCTCTTATCTCATATATAAGATTTTCTATTTTTATTTCAAAAAAAAATAGAAAAAATTTAATTTTTCTACTTACCTATGCAATAAGGATATTCTGTTTTTTCAATTTTTACATTTTTTATTTCATTTAAATCATCTATATTACCTTTTGTTTTAATTAGTAAATAATTGCCTGTATGACCTATTATGTAACCTTCTTTATATATTTCTGGTAAGAACTCTACTTCCTTACCTACAAATCTATTAAAATATTCCTTTTCTAATTCTTCACTTATTTTTAATATACTCTTTACTCTTTCTTTTTTGGTAACATCATCAATATGATTAGGTAATTCTTCTGCTTTAGTTCCTTTTCTTAAAGAAAAAGGAAATACATGTATTTTAGAAAAATTAATTTTATTTATAGTTTCAATAGTTTCATTAAATAATTCTTCAGTTTCACCCGGAAATCCTACTATTAAATCGGTTGTTATAGATATATTTGGCCTAATAGTTCTTATCTTTTCTATTTTATCTATGAAATATTCTTTATCATATTTTCTATTCATAAGTTTTAATATTTCATTACTACCTGATTGAATAGGAATATGCATGTGATCTACAAGTATTTTACTACTATTTAATACTTCCATAAATTCATCATCTAGTTCAGTAATTTCAATGCTAGATATTCTAAGCCTCTCTAATCCTTCTATTTTTTCTATTTCTCTAAGTAACTTAAAAAAACTAAACCCTTCTAAATCACTTCCATAATGACCTGTATGAATACCAGTTAATACTATTTCTTTATGACCATCGTCAATTAAATTTTTTATTTCTCTTATAACTATTTTTGGTTTCTTACTTCTTACCTTACCTCTAGCATACGGTATTATACAATAACTACAAAAATTTTCACAACCATCTTCTATCTTAACAAAAGCTCTAGTTTTATTAAAATTATTTAAGCACATATCTTCAAAATCACTAATCATTATATCTTGAACATCTACTATTTTTTCTTTATTTTTTTTATACTCTTCTATATATTCAACGATTCTACTTTTACCACTATTTCCAAGTATTATAGATACATCTAAATCATCTAATAATTTAGAATTAACTTGAGTCATACAACCTACTACAACTACTATAGAATTAGGTTTATTTTTTAATACTCTTCTAACTACTTTAAGTGATTTATTATCACTAGTATTAGTTACAGTACAAGTATTTATTATATATATATCAGAATCAATTTCACTACCTTCAATATATCCATTATTTAATAATTTATCTTTCATTACATTAGATTCATAAGTATTAACCTTACAACCTAAAGTATAAATAAAAAACTTCATGTAATCACTTCCAAAAATAATTATACTAAAAAAAGATAGAAAAATCTATCGGCTCTAGATAATCTAGTGGGGAGTTAAATTTATGTAAAGCATTCAAAAATAAGGGTTAATCCCTTATTTTTTACGTTTTATAATTTTTATTGTTTTTTTACGGCTGATAACGTTTATTTTTTCATTTTTTTCTATTTCTATCTTTTTTACTAATTCCACTAACTTTTCCATTTAAAATATACATTATTCTTAA
>CALVVM010000027.1 GCA_944363855.1 uncultured Bacilli bacterium | reverse complement strand
CCGTTATTTTGTCATGCAATAATTTATAATATTTAGTCTCAAATTAAAAGACTTATTTCCGTTTTTATACAATTTAACTGAAATAAGTCTAATAAATCAAACAAATTTTTATAAAACGGAATTTAGTCTAAAAATTTGCGTGAAAGTTGACAAAAAATTAAGAAATAACTTAAAATAACTATTCATTAAGGAGAAATATTATAAAAATAATAATTAACTATGATTTGTTAGACAAAATTAGAGAAGCAAAAACAGGAATATCTTTATATAGAATATCTAAACCAGTTCTAATAATAAGTAGCACAACTACATCTGCTTTTTCAATACTTATAGCTTTTGTAGTTCCAATTGAAAAACTAGTCAAAGAAGTTTTAAAATTTGTTTTTGGAACACTAGTTAATCCATATGCAACAAGAATTGTTTTTGATTTATTAGTTTCTAAAACTTATAAAATTATTTAAAAAGAACAATTAAGAGAATTATCTTATCAATTAAAAGATATTAAAGTAAATACAAATACAGATTTAATTTTAGATTCTTTTAAATATAAAACTGAATATAAATGGGTAAAGAATGAAAATGATACTGATTTAATTCAAAAGAAATATATTATGGTTCCTGTAATAGAAGATGGCGAAGAAAAATAAGTTTCTATTTTACAAGAACATGCCATCGGTAGTAAAATATATTCTCTTTCTATAGGAGAACCTACAAAACAAAAAGTGTTTAAATTAGCTTTAAATCCTACGTAAAAAACAACAGAAATTTCTGTTGTTTTATTTTATATATACTTCACCTTTTCCATTTTTTAAATTAACTAGTATAGCAATATTTATATACAAATATAAAACTATAAAAGTTATCCATCCTATAAAAGGTATTATAAGCAATATTAACCATATATAAGGAGATAAATAGTATTCTTTACCTTTCACTTCTAATTTAGTTGCTGCTTTACAAGTCATATCTATATAAAATACATAAAACATAATAGGGAAAGGTATAACTAATACTAAACCTATTACCCAATAATACCATTTAGCATACCATGCATTTTTATCAAACATATCAAACATAGCGCTTAAAACCACTGTACTTGAACCACTTGATAAAAGTAATAAAAGTAACCAAATCCACCAATTTTCTCTTTTTAACAAATTCATATCATCACCAATATTATTATATCACTTTTATTCTCCTTCAACAAGGTTAGAAAGAAATTTAAAAGTACTTTCAACACCTTTTTGAACAACCTTACTTATTCCGCTAGATATTTTACTAGATAATTTAGATAAATTATTATTATATACTCTATTGTCTTTTACTAAATATTCATTTATATCAACTTCTTTTCCAGCCGCAACATCTTTCTCAAACTGTTTTATTTGTTCTTCTGTTAAAGCAGTTTGCTTATGATTTTGATATTCATAATATCCAGTTAATTCAGAAAAATATATAACTAAAAAACTTAGAAAAAACATCATAAATATAAACTTAAACATTCTCTTTTTTTTATCTTTCTTCATTTAAATATTCTCCTATCACTAAAGCAATTAAATCTAATGTATTATTTATTTCTTCAATATTATTTTCATTCCCACCTATTTCGATTAATATTACTCTTTCATCTAAATCTTGATTATATATTCCATTTACTCCATATCCTTTTTTCTTCATTATACCTCTAGTAAGTTCTGGGTATTTTTCAAGAATTATGTTGTTTAATTTGTTTACTTTTTCTAAATTTTTTTCATAATTAGGATTTTCAAGCCCTATGACAAACAATACTTTCGCACATGGCTTATTATTTATAGTAGTTGTAGAAACTTTATGAGTAGCCGCATCCCTATGAAGATCTATATATAAATCCATATTGGGATAAGTATTAATTGCTGTTTTTAAAAATACTCTACTTGCTTTATAACTACCTGCATGATTTAGATTATTTTCCTTCATATATTTAAGAATATCACTTTCTTCAACTACACTACTTATATTTATATTTTTTAATTTATCTTTAAGTATTAAACTGGCCATAAGTACATCTGGAACAATATTATAATCTTCTAAATACTCCATAGAGTATGTTTCTCCCTGATGTGAATTGTAAATATATATTCTAGGCGTTACTGTTTCAGCATACATAAATTCTATCTTTTCTTCTGTTTGATCTATTTTTAATTCATTTTTAAGCAAATTAACTGGTGAATTAAATAAATTTTCTTTAATATGAGAATATAATTTCACTGTTATATGATTATTTTCTTTATTTTCATAAACATAATTATTATTTTTAAAAACACTATTAATTATTACCTCGTTCGATATCAATAAACGCATTTTATCGCTAATAATAGTTATTAAAGAAAAACAAAGTACAAAACTTATTAAATAAATGACAATTTTATATTTAAATTTTCTTTTTCTTTTAAATCTTTTTCTCATATTCCCACCACTATTACTATATAATAAATTAACTATAACTTTTGTCGAATAAAAAAGAGAAACAATAAATAAATGATTTTACTCATTCATATACACTATCGTTTCTCAGGTATTAGAAAACTAATACATTATAATATATGATGTAAAATGGTGAATATGTTGACTTTTTTGAGGAATGTGGTACAATATTTTTCACGAAGATATTGTGGTGATTATTAAATGAAAGAAGAAATAAAAAAATATTGGAAAGAATTTAAAATTGGAACTAAAATAATGTTCAAGGAGTTTTTTAACAAAGAAACTAATAAGAAACAGAGAGCTAATATGTGGACGTTTGCTAGGTTTATTATTCCAATTATTACTCTTACAACATCTATTATAGCTATTTCTACTGCATCTATTCCATTGTTTATAGGGACTGGTATAATGGCAGGTATTGGAGCTGTTACTGACTTTTTTGATGGTAAGAGTGCAAAAAAACATGGTAGCACTAGTGAATATGGAAAAATATTAGATCAAGCATCAGATAAATTTTTTGCAGGTATTATAGGAATAAATCTATTATTTTTAAATCCGTTATATATATTTATATTGCTTGGTGAAGCTCTTATAGCAGTAGTTAATATTTCATATAAACTAAAACATAAAGATTTAGATATAAAAAGCACAATGATAGGAAGAATTAAAGAATGGCCATTATTTTTCACTTTAGCTCTTGGTTACCTATCTACAATAAATCCTACTTTATTCACTATTTCTAATTTTTCTATTTTCATAACATCTGTTTTTCAATTAACCACAGCAGCTTCATATATAGAAAGTAATAATAAAGCCATAAAAGAAATTAATAAATTAGAAAAAATTAAATTAGCTGAGTCTTTAGAAACTATAGAAAATACTAATGAAAAAGTTAAAACTAAATCTATTGAAAGCAAAAATCAATTTATTGAAAATAAAACTATAACCAGAACTGAACAATGTGATAATTTAAGAAAATTAAGAGATGAATTGACAGCTGTAAAAGTCAATGAAAAAAATGAAGGAAAAGGATATCAAAAAACAAAAAAATGATTAATAATTAATCATTTTTTATTATATCTTTTAATTTCAAAAAATCATTTATATCATTAAAATCTAGGCTATTGGAATTACCTAAAAAATAACCATTATATTTTTTTAACATATCATAATCATTTATATCATTGCCTATTACGTATATATTATCATAATTATTTAAATTAGTTATAAAATCTATTCCATTAGATTTTTTAGAATCAATACTAAGTATATTTATCCAATTAGTGCTTATATAAGCATATATATCGTCTAATCCTTCTAATAAATATTTTATATCATCATTAGGATTATCATTTTGTATTTTAACGGATATTTTATTTACATTGTCAATAATCTCTTTACTAAATTTATCTATATTGTCAAAAAAATAATTATTATAACCTAATTCTTTTATTCTAAAATATACTATTTCAACAGTTTTTTTATCTATGTAATTTCTATATATTAAATTATAATCTTTATCTAATATATAACCACCATCATTACAAATATAATAATCACATTTTATCTTTAAATCTTCTTTTAAAGAAGGATAGTTTCTTCCTGTAGCAATAACAAAATCAATATTATTTAATTCTTCTACAAACTTTATATTGTCTTCATAATTATTATCATAAAATGTTCCATCAAAATCAGTTACTAATAAATTCATATTTCACCTAACTAACCATTATATTTCCAATTGCTTCAGCAATATTATAAAAAGTATCTTTTATAAAATATAGTTTATCTTTAAAATAATTATTTTTACCATTTTTATTATCTATAGTAAGTATATATCCATTTTTATAATCATTTGAAGTTACTTTTACATTATATCTCTCATATTTACTAATTATAAAATCTTTATCTACGTCATTTGAAGCATAAATATAAATAGTATTATTATTTAAATAAATAGTATCTTTTATTATATATTTATAATATTCTTTAATTTCATCCATGTTACAAATTAAATAATCTACTGAATTTTTATTTATATATTTTCTTAATCTTTTTATGTTTATTGTTTTACCTTTGTTTGTTTGTTTCTTTTTGTTTTTGCCAAAAACATTTCCATTCGATTTATTAGAATATATAGCATATAAATTAACTTTATTATTTTTATCAAATTTATCAATTAATTTATCATCTAAACATAAAACTAATACATTACCTTCTACTTTTTTTATTATTTCTTCTAAAGACTTAAACATTTTTATCACCTACTATATCATTAATAACAAAACTTGCGCAAAGTAATCCTGCGGTTGCTGGAACAAATGAATTAGATGGTATTTTATCTATTACTTTAGTATATCCTACTTCATCACTACATACAACCATTACTTTACCTTTTATTTTTTCATCTTTAACCATTTTTCTAATGATTTTAGCTATTGGATCATAACTTGTTTTTCTAACATCCATTATTTTTAATCTAGTAGGATCCATTTTATTACCAGTCCCCATGCAAGATATTAATTTAATATTTTTTCTTTTACTTATTCTAATTAATTCTAATTTAACTGTTATGGTATCACATGCATCAATTACATAATCATAATCTTTATTAAATAATTCATTTACATTTTCTAAAGTAATAAACTGATTTATTTTTGTTATTTTACAGTTAGGATTAATAGATAATATTCTCTTTTCTATTTCATCTGTTTTAAATTCACCTATATTACTTTGATAAGTCATAAGTTGTCTGTTTAAATTGGTTACAGATATAGTGTCATTATCTACTATAGTTATATCTTGTATTCCACTTCTAACTAAAGCTTCAACAGTATAACTCCCTACCCCACCTAAACCTATTACTAAGACCGATTTGTTATAAATATTATTAATTTTTTCTTTTATTAGCAATTCTAATCTTTCAAATTGGTTCATTCCATCACCTATTTAATTATAACATATTTTAATCAATAAAAAAAGAAATTAAACTATAATTTCTCTTTCTTGTTTAGAATAAATACATCCACAATAATCTTGTCTATATAATCCATACTCTTTAGATAGTTCTAAAGATCTTTTATAACCATTTTTCTTTTTAAAATCAGCATATAAATATTTAATATTATATTTATCTTGTAATATACCACCAATTTCATTTATCCAATCTGATTTTTTATATGGACTTATTGATAAAGTGGTTGTAAAATAATCAAAATTATTTTCTTTAGCATACTTAGCAGCTTTATCTATTCTTAATTTATAGCACTTATAGCATCTTTCGCTTCTTTCACCTAAATCTTCTAATCCTTTTATTTCATTAAAATATTCTAAGGTATTATAAGTTTCTTCTACTAAATTAACTTTATTTTTAGGTTTAAATTCAGTTAAGAACTTCTTTAACTCATTTATTCTTCTAATATATTCATTTTCTGGATGAATATTAGGATTATAATAATAAATTGTTATTTCAAAATAGTTGCTTAAATATTCTAACACATAAGAACTGCAAGGAGCACAACAAGCGTGCAATAAAAGTTTAGGTGTTTTACCACTTAAACTTATTTGTTTTAATGTTTCATCTAATACAATTTGATAATTCATATTAACAAGCATCATTTTTAGAACAAGTAGAATTTTTCATTTCTAATATATAATCTTCATATATTCCATATAATTCATCTATTTGTTCTTCAGTCATTTTGTCAAAACCACTCTTGTGCGAATCTACAGTTGAAACATGTAGGCCTAAAACTTTACCATCTCTAACAAATATTACAGTTGGAGCGTATATTCTTTTTTCTCCTGTTTTATATTCTTTACCTTCATAAGAAACTACATATTCAGTTAAATGTTCATCAAGTGCATCCATAAGATTAAAATATCCTTCAGCGCCTTTTTTCTCATTACCTTCTTCATCTAATTGATAAGTTAATTCGCCATCTTCAACAACAAAAGAATCTCTATCGTCCTTAATATTAATATAATATATTGTATTTATATCATTATCTTTAGTAACATCTAGTAATATTGGAAGAGCACTTCTACACCATGGACATCCAGGGAATCCTAAATAAATAACTCCACTTTCATTTTCAATAACATCAATTACTTCTTCATAATTTGAATATTTCATTGGGTTATTTTCAGGTATTTTAAGGTCACTGTATTTTATATCTCCAAAAGCAACTGTCCCGTTAAGTGACTCATATTCTTCTTTAAATTTTACTGCATCTTTATTAACTTCTTCTTTTCCAATAAAGATAAAGGCTAATACTGCAGCAACTGCACATAAAATTGGTAAAGCTATAAATAATATTTTTTCTTTTTTCATAAAATCATCTCCTATATATAATTATAACACATTTTTTTGTTCTTTGAACGTATTTATATCTAATTTTATATTTTCGTTTACATTTTCTTGTATAATTTTATTTAATTGATCTATAACGTATTGATCTACAGGAAATTCAAAATCCTTAATTAGTTTATCTATATATTCAATTATTTGGTGCTCTAATAATTCAGCTGGTAGTTCTTTATTTAACATTTTTTTGCAATATCTTTTAAATAAGAAAATTATAACCGTTTCAATTTGACTATATAATGCATCTATTTCACAATCAGCAAGCCTTTCTACATTATCATAACCATGAGTAAAATCAATAGCAGCAATAAATCTTTCAATTTCTTTTGTATCATGAGTTTGTTTTAATTCTTTTATTAGACCAAACAAATTAGCATTTAAATACATTTTCTCCATTTTCTTTTGACCCACTAATTCTTCTAAATACCTACATATCATAATTTGTAATCTATATGCATTTTGTGTTTTAGAATTAAAATATCTCTTATTTAATAATTCAGTATATCCTTCATCTAATCCATAGCCTATCATATATTTATCTATTGTATAATAAAATCCACCATAATCATTGGTCTCATCATAAGGATTAGCTGACATATGAATCAATTCATGATTTATTGAATCGTTGTCTTTTTCGCTTAAAGTTCTTATGGTGTTTGTTACTGGATCATAATCACCATCGTATTTACGCGATATATATTTTTTAAATAATACCCATATAATATTATCATATAAATTTCCTAAATCTTTTTCATCAAAATTATTATTCATTACATTAATAAAATTTTCTAATATCATTTTGACATTATCATTTTCAACATTAACAAATACTTTATCTTTTTCTATATAGTGTTCCATAGTTATTTCTTTAACTTTATCTATATCTACAACTGTTAATCTTTTATCAATTTTTTGTAATCTATATTTTTCTGATATTGGATTATTTAAATAAAAATCAAATATATTTTCCTTAAAAATATCAAATAATTCTTGAAATTTAGTTAATTTCATTAAAACCACCTATTAAAGTATAACATATTGTAAAAAAATGTTCAATTTAACTTGACCTTTTATTTAATTAGTGTATAATACTATCTCGTTGTGTTTTTTAAGGAGGGGAAAAATGTTTGATATAAATGAACAATTGGCTATATATAAATTTGATTTAATACATAGATGTATAAATGCCAAAGGAAAAGGTTCTAATTATTGGAAAGAACTTAGAGAAAAGTTAATTTTAGTTGATTCTTTAATAAAAAGAGTTAAAACTAATAATAGCATTGAATGTACTAAAGAAATATCTGAAATTCAAGATTTTATAGCAAAAACAAGATAAAAAAATGAGAAATATTTCTCATTTTTTTATTCTATTACAGCTTTAATTCTTCTTACGCCAGCACTACTAGCTTCTTCTTTTTTTATTTTAAACGAACCAATTTCACTAGTATTTTTAACATGTGGACCCCCACATAATTCTTTAGATATATCACCTATTGAATAAACAGTAACAATATCAGGATATTTTTCAATAAACATACATTCAGCACCTGATTTAATTGCTTCTTCTTTACTCATTTCAGCACTTATTACTTCTATTCCTTCACTAATCCATTTATTTACTAATTCTTCTGTTTTTAATTTTTCTTCATCAGTTAATTTATGATCACAAGAAAAGTCAAATCTCATTCTTTCAGCAGTAATATTGCTTCCTTTTTGATGTACATCAGGACCAACTACTACTTTTAAAGCAGCATTAAGCAAATGTGTTGCTGTATGATATTTAGTTTCTACTTCACTATTTCCAGCAAGACCACCTTTAAACTTACCTTGTGATGCAGTTCTAGATTTTTCTTGATGTTCTTTAAATTTTTCTTTAAATCCTTCTACATCTACGGTTATATTTTTCTCTTTAGCAAGTTCTTCAGTTAATTCAATTGGAAATCCGTAAGTATCATATAATTTGAAGACTAAATCTTTATTTAATATATTATCAGTTAAATTACTTGTTATTTTTTCAAATTCTCTTAACCCTTTTTCAAGAGTTCTATTAAATTTAACTTTTTCATTTTTTAACACTTCTAAAACTACATTGTAATTAGTTTCGATTTCGCTATAATATTTTTTATATTTATCCATTATAGCTATAGCAATTTCTTCTTCCCAATTACTATTTATATCAATATCTAATTTTCTTGCATGTCTAATTGCTCTTCTAATAAGTCTTCTAAGTATATAACCTTGATCTGTATTAGATGGTTTAATACCTGCAGGATCTGCAGAAATAAATACAGCGGTTCTAATATGATCAGCAATTATTCTCATACTTTTTTCGTTACCTTTATAAGTTTTGTTTGATATCTTTTCTATTAACTCAATAATATCTTTCCAAACTGAAGATTTATAATTATCGTTAACACCTTCTAAAACAGCAACTACTCTCTCTAGTCCCATACCAGTATCAACATTCTTTTTAGGAAGTTCTGTTATACTACCATCTTCATGTTTGTAGTATTGCATAAATACATCATTCCAAATTTCTACCCATCTTTCATCTTCTGGATCAAACTTGTCAGGTATTTCATCATTACTTCTAAAATAGAACATTTCACTATCAGGTCCACAAGGTCCTGTTTCTCCTGCTATCCAGAAATTATCAGTTGCAGTTGGACAAATTTTATCTTCGCTTATTCCTAAATTTTTCCATATTTCTATTGCTTCTTCATCTTTAGGAATTATATCATTTCCAGCAAATACTGTAACACCTAATCTTTCAACTGGAATATTTAAAACTTGAGTTAAAAATTCAAAACTCCAAGTAATTGCTTCTTTCTTAAAATAATCTCCTAATGACCAGTTACCTAACATTTCAAAGAAAGTGTGGTGGTATGTATCACCAATTTCATCTAAATCGTTAGTTCTAATACACTTTTGATAATCACAAAGTCTAGTTCCATAAGGGTGTTCTTTACCTGTTAGATATGGTATTAAAGGTTGCATACCAGCTGTATTAAATAAAACACTTGGATCATTTTCAGGTACTACTGGAGCACTTGGTATTTGTTTATGTCCTTTACTTACAAAAAAATCAATATATAAATCTTTTAAATTCATGTTACACCTCAATTATGTTTTTCATTTTTTCTACTACTTCATCTATTGTTAAATTGGTAGAATCAATATATATAGCATCTTCAGCTCTAGTCAAAGAACCTACTTCTTTATGCATATCATTATAATCTCTTTTACTAATATTCTCTTTTATTTCTTCTATTGTTACATTCATACCTTTTTCTTTATTTTCTTTATATCTACGATTTGCTCTTTCATCTAGAGTTGCATCTAAGTAAAATTTATATGTTGCATTAGGAAATACTACTGTAGTAATATCTCTACCTTCCATAATAACATCTAAATTACCGGCCATTTCTCTTTGCATTTCAACTAATATTTCTCTTAATTTAACAATACTAGATATAGGAGAAACTATTTTTGTAACTTCCATAGTTCTTATTTCTTTACTAATATCTTTGCCATTTAAATAAGTTTTGCCATCTACAAAATCTATTTTAGAATTTTTAGCGAGTTCAACTATTTTTTCTTCTTCAGTTATATCAATATTATTTTGTAAAGAAGCATAGGCAATCGCTCGGTACATAGCCCCTGTATCAATGTATGTTAAATTACAGTTATCAGCTAATATTTTAGCAACAGTACCTTTACCACTACCAGCAGGTCCATCAATAGCAACAATCTTACTCATACTACACCTCGCTTAATATTTCTATTATTTTTAATTCTAAATTATCATCATTATTAACTATATAATCAAAGTCGTTAAAATTATCCAAATCAGTTTCAGTTAAATGATTTTTTTGTTCTTCTGTTAAGTTATTTTCATAGTTATTTCTAACTACTCTAATGCTTGTTGAATCAGGATAATTTTCTTTTAAAATTGTTATTTCATCAAGTAATCTCACATCGCTGATGACTATTATATCATAAAAGTAGGAAAATATCTCAATATCTTGCAATATTCTATCAATAAATAGTCTTTTATCTATTTTATTTCTTACTAATTCTATACCTAAGCGTTGTAAAAGTTCTCTTGGTTTAGTTTCTTCACTACCATCCCAATCACTAATTCTTTTAGCATAATCTTTTATATAATAACCAAAAGAAATAGTAATACATTTCTTATTACTATAATATCTTTCTATTATTTTTGATATTTCATTTTTACCGCTTCTAGCTTTACCAGATAAAAGAAATATCTTAGGATTTCTTTTAATAAAATTCATATATCCCCCTAATTAAAATTTAATATATTATACTTATCATCAAAATATTTAACTATAACTTTGCAAACACCAATTATAGGAGTAGAAAGCAACATTCCAACTATCCCAAAGAAATGTCCAAATACAAGCAGTCCTATAATGATTGTTACAGGATTTAATTTAGTTGTTTTACTTATTATTAAAGTTTGAAGTACATTTCCTTCTATCATTTGAATTATGACTATTGCGATTAACACTGCAATACCAACACCAGTTCCCTGTGAGAAAGCAACTATAACCGCAGGAGCGCCACCGATATATGGTCCTGCGTATGGTATTACATTCATAAGCCCGCAGAATATCCCAAAAAGTACAGGAGCTTTAAGACCAATTATAGCAAAAGCAATTGTTGATACCAAAAATACTATGCATGCATCAAGTAAAGCACCATTTACATAATTTCTTAATGATTGATTAATATTTGATCCTAATTCATGTGCTGATTTTCTCCATTTTTTTGGCATTATATCAAATAATATATTACTTACATTATTAGAGTTTAGTAATAAGAAGAAGCCTATTACTAAACCGATTAAGAATGTTCCTATATAAGAAATAACTGTTGTAGCAGAATTAATTATAAATGAAGGGAGTGCAGTTGAAAGGTTAACTGAAAATTCATCTAATCTAATCATTAAATTATTTTGGAAGTTTTCTATATTTATAGCACTCGAATTAACATTGTTAAATATGCCATCTATCCAATTTTTAACACTATCAAATATATCAGGGAAATTTCCTACTAATTCAATAGTTTGATTATATATAAGAGGTATTATAGCTTTTATAAGCAGTATTAAAGCTCCTGCAAGTATTACATAAGCTAAAGATACTCCAAGTTCTCTTCTAACTTTTTTAGTTTCTAACCATTTTACAAACGGATTTAAAAGCCATGCCACTACTACTCCTATAAATAATGGGCTTAATATTTTTAAAATAGTTAGAAATATACTTATTATTCCTAATTCTTTAACTATTTTTAAAAGAACATAGGCTCCTATAACTATTAAAAGAACATATAATAATTTTAATATTCTTTTAGATATACTGATTACATCATTTAAATTGTTTTTATCTATATTTTTATTCATATCATCACCATTATTATTATAGCACACTATAATTAAAAATAAAATAAAAAGTTCCAAAGAACTTTTTAAATTGTCATTAATTCGTTTTCTTTAACTTTTAATTTTTCATCTACAACTTTATTATATTTGTTTATCAATTCTTGAACATCTTCTTGACCACCTTTAATATCATCTTCAGGTAATTCAAGTTTTTTAATATCGTTATTAGCGTCTTGTCTAATATTTCTTAAAACTATTCTACAATCTTCAGCATACTCTTTAGCTTGTTTAACATAACCACGTCTAGTTTCTTCAGTTAAAGCAGGAATATTAAGTATAATCATTTCTCCGTTATTATTTGGAGTTAGTCCTATATTTGCTTCATATATTCCTTTTTCAATAGCGCTTATACTACTTCTATCAAAAGGTTTAATACAAAGTTGTCTTGCTTCAGGTACTGATATAGTAGCAAGTTGTTTAAGTGGTGTATCTGAGCCATAATAATTTACCATAACACCATCTAACATAGCAGGATTAGCACGTCCAGCACGTATATTTAAAAATCTTTTTTCTAAGTTTTCAATTGCAGTTTCCATTTCCATTTCTGCATTCATTAAAATATCTTCCATAAACTCTCCTTTTAATATTGTATTCCCCATACAACTAATTCTTTAGCATCACTACCACATACTACACATTTATCATCTATATGCCCGTGATTTTCCATAATACATCTTGATTTAGTACCACGAATCTCTTTCATTTTTAATTCGCATTCTTCATTGCCACACCACATTGCTTTGACAAATCCTGGATGATTATTCATGATGTTTTCTACTTCTTCTAAATTGTGTGCTTCATATGTTTGGCTATCGCGTCTAGCTTTCGCTTTATTAAACATATCTTTTTGTATAGTATTCATTAAATCTTTTACATATTCAACTATATTTATATTGCTATCAACTTGATATTTTTCTTTTGTATCACGTCTAGCAATAGTTATTTTACCATTTTCTAAGTCTCTTTTTCCTATTTCAACTCTTACTGGTATTCCATTTACTTCAGCTTCAGCAAACTTGAATCCTGGTGATTTATCACTATTATCTATATAACAACTTATATTATTTTCTTTTAGTTTGTTATATGTTTTTTCTACCAAAGCATTTACTTCTTCACTATCGCCAATTGGAATAATAGCAACTTGAGTTGGTGCGATATTAGGTGGTAAAACAAGTCCATCATCATCACTATGAACCATTATCAAAGCACCTATCATTCTTGTTGTTACTCCCCATGATGTTTGGTATGCATGTTCTAATTCATTTTCTTTATTTAAAAATTTTATATCATAAGCTTTACTAAATTTTTGACCAAAGTAATGACTTGTTCCAGATTGTAAAGATACACCATTATACATTAAAGCTTCAACAGTTAAAGTGTATTCAGCTCCAGCAAACTTTTCTTTTTCAGTTTTTCTTCCTGTTATAACTGGAATAGCTAAATAATCTTCAAAGAAAGTTTTATATGTATTTAACATATCTCTTGTTTCTTGTTCTGCTTCTTCTTGTGTTGCATGCACTGTATGTCCTTCTTGCCATAAAAACTCTCTACTTCTTAAAAATGGTCTAGTTTCTTTTTCCCATCTCATTACATTACACCATTGATTATATTTTAAAGGTAAATCTCTATATGATTTAACTTTAGAACTATAATAATCACTAAATAATGTTTCTGAAGTCGGTCTAATACACATTCTTTCTTCTAATTCTTTTTGACCACCTATTGTTACCCATGCAACTTCAGGAGCAAATCCATTTATTAGTTCTCCTTCTTTTTTCATTAAGTTTTCTGGTATAAGTACTGGCATATATACATTTTTATGTCCTGTTTCTTTAAACATCCTATCAAGTACGCTTTGCATACGCTCCCATATAGCATATCCATTAGGCTCAAAAACTGTACATCCTTTAACATTAGAATAATCAGCAAGATGAGCAGCTTTAACTACATCTGTATACCATTTAGCAAAATCTATATCTCTACTTGTTATAGCTTTATTAGCCATAGTATCAACTCCTTTTATAATTATACTATAAAATAATAAAAAAAGAAATCATTTTTTGATTTCAATTTCTATAAATTATATTTTATTTTCTTTTTTATTCTTTTTTCAATATTTGGTTTAACTTCTTTAATTTTTTCTAAAGTATTTTTTAAATATTGTTTTCTTTTTTCTAATTTTTCTGGATTATGAGCAAGTGCATCACAATATTGAATTAAATATCTTTTTAAAGATAAATTAAAATTATCTAAAATATCATAATAAGTTAATTGATTATCATGGTTTTCTACCAAATAACATATCTCTTCTATATAATCTTTTTCATAACCTAACCTATCTAATATATTTCTTGAAATATAACTTGATACTTTAGGATGGCCTTTAAAATGTCTAACATCACCATCTTGGTAACTATGTGGTTTTCCTATGTCATGAAGTAATAGACATAATCTTAAGTCAAAATCATTTTCTGATAAACTTAGAGCAAGTAAAGTATGTTCCCATACATCTAAATGATGATGTGGATGGTTGTGTTCAAATCCTATCATGTCATTTAATTCTGGTATTATAGTAAGTAATATTTCTTTATTATCTTCTATGCTCTTTACAATATCTGCACTGAGTAATATATTTTCTAATTTCTCTTTTTCATTAAAATGTTTTGAACTCAATTCTTTTTTTAATTCCTTTAAACATTGTTTTTGTTCCTTTTTATTTAAATAAGGATATATGTTGTTAAAAAAATAATTACTTCCTTCTAAAAAATCATTCATAAAATCCCCCTAAGTCTTAATTTTTTATCAATTTTTATTATTATATTCTTTTAAGAAATCTAGTAAGTTTATAGCAACATTTCTAGGTAATATATTTTCTAATTCTTCTAAGTTAGTTTCTTTAATCTTATTTAATGTTTTATATTTTTTTAGTAATTCTTTTCTTCTTTTTTCTCCAATACCTTCTACATTATCAAGTATACTAGATAAACTTCCTTTACTTCTTATTTGTTTGTGATAATTTATAGTAAATTCATGTGCTTCATCTTGCATTCTTTCTAACATATAAAATAAATTACTTTTTTTGTCTATTTTAACTTCTTCTATCGGATCAAAAGCAAGAAGTGCTTCTGTTGTATGTTTACTATCTTTTTTAAGTCCTACAACAGGTATACTAAGATTTAAACTATTTATTATATCTCTTGCTACATTTATTTGTCCTATACCACCATCAACAATAATTAAGTCTGGTCTTTCTAGGTTATCTTTTAAAACTCTAAAATATCTTCTATATAATACTTCTCTCATAGTACCATAATCATCATTAGTATCAATACTTATTTTAAATTTTCTATAATTATTCTTACTAGGTCTACCATCTATAAAAACAACCATACCAGATACTGTATATGTACCAAAAAGATGAGCATTATCAAATATTTCAATTCTAGAAAGCTTATCTAATTTTAATTTTTCTTTTAATTCTTCATTAGCAAGTATTGTTTTTTCTTCATCTTTTTTTATTAGTTCAAATTTTTCATTTAACATTATTTTAGCATTCTCACATGCATTATTAACTAATTTTAATTTTTCACCTTTTATAGGTTTTCTTACATTCATTTCTAAATATTCACTTAATAATTTATCATCAACTATACTTGGAACTAATATTTCTTTAGGCTTATTTAAATTATTATAGAATCTAGCAATATATCTTGTTAATTCTTCACTTGCATCATCTACAATATCAAATATTTTAGACTTTCTAGATACTATTTTAGATCCTCTTATAAAAAATACTTGTATACTTAAATATCCTTTATCTAAATAATATCCAAATATATCTCTATCTATATTATCTTTAAGTTCTACTTCTTGATTAGTTAAAGTTATATTTATATAATCTAATAATTCTTTATATTCTAAAGATTTTTCAAAATGAAGTAAATTACTTTCATATTCCATTTTTTCTTTTATTTTTTTAGTTACTGTAGTGTGATCTCCATTCAAAAACTTAATTATTTCATTTTTCATTTCTTGTATTTTATTATCTTCTATTTTATTCGTACAATATCCTAAACATTCTCCTATATGAAAATATAGACATGGTCTTTTTTGATATGTGTTACACTTTCTTAAAGGATATATTCTATTTAATAAATTAACTGTGTTTCTGGCAGCGGTAACATTAGGATAAGGACCATATAAGTGTTTAGATTTCTTTTTTAAATTTATATTTCTAACTACTTTGAGTGTTGGAACCTTAGTATCAGTAAGTTCTATATATGGATAAGATTTATCATCTCTAAGTAATATATTATACTTAGGATCATATTTTTTTATTAAATTAAGTTCTAATATTAAAGATTCTATTTCACTATTAACTACTATATATTCAAAATCTACTATTTCACTAACTAATTTAGCAGTTTTGCCATAGTGTTTACCTCTAAAATATGAATTAACCCTATTTTTTAATTTCTTTGCTTTACCAACATATATAATAACTCCATCTTTATTTTTCATTAAATAACAACCTGGAAGTTGCGGTAATAAAGATAATTTATTTTTTAATCTCTCATCCATAGAAATCACCTGTATCAATTATATCATTATTTTATAAAAAGAAAAAGAACAAAGTTCTTTATTCATTACCTATTATAATATTGTCATAATAATAAGATTTTTTACTTATTTCTTTATTTAAATTTTCTAACCCTAACTTTTCAACCAATGTTTTTTCTTTAGAAAACAAATTAACTCCTAACCCTAATTTATTACCTTCTATTTCTACTCCTAATGAAGCAAGAGTAGTTGGAAATAAATCTAATGTAGAAAATAATCTGTTTTTTTCTTTTTCTGGTTCTATTTTAGAATTTATGAATGCGTTATAAATAGTTCTTTGATAATTTTTATTTTCTTCATAAAAATTTGATTGCATAGTCATATGATCTCCAACTATTACTATAGTAGTATTTTCATAAAAATCTTGTTCTTCAATCCAATTAACAAACTTTCCTATTTTTGTATCAGAACAATAAAATGAATTAGCATATTTATTATCAAATACTTCTTCACATGAATCATCCATATAACCATCAGTAAAATGAGTATCTACAGTAAGGAGTGTAAAATTGAAAGGTTCTTCCTTTTTTGAAGCATCTAATATCTTTTCTTTAGCAAACTCAAATAATTTTTTATCTTCATAACCCCACCAAACAAAATAATCTTCTTCTATATCTTTATTTTCAATTGCATAATAATAATCATAAATCGCATAATTTCCATGTGTTTCAAAAAATGATTTTCTACCACCAAATTCAGCATCAGAACCAATCATAAAGTAATTGTTGTATCCATTTTCTTTTAATATATCACCTAAATTATATAACCCAGGAAAGGAATTAATATAATTATTATAAAAATTGATATCCATAGATATTTTAAAAGGAATCCCCGATGTATGAGCAATTAAAGCAGCCATAGTCCAATCTGTATTATTTACTTGCAAAGCACCACCAATTTTATTATTATTACTGAAATTAATATTTTTTAAAGCAAGTTCTTCTAAATTAGGAATATAAGAATCACTAACTAATCCACCATTCTTATTAGATACATTTGTACTTTCTAATGATTCAACATAAATATAAATTAAATTTCTTTTTTGTTCTGGAAAAGTTATTTCTATATCTCTACCATTTACATAATATTCTTCAAAAAGGCTAGTTTCTTTTGATTGTGACATTATATAAACATCTATTTTTAATATTCTTAAAACACAAAATATTGATATTATACTAATTAAAACATAAATAACTAATTTTATTATTGATTTAGTTTTATCATTTAACATTTCTAAAAAAGGCAACTTTTTCTTTAATATTTTTTTATAAAATAATTTTATTAAAAATATAAGACCTAATCCAACTAAAACACCGCATAAAACAAACAAAATACCTAGAAATAGTATATCTAAATTACCACCCTTAGAAGTAAATATACTAAATATTAATAATTCAAATGAAACATCATTAAACTTTAATTTCATAAATATTGAAAAGAATATCAATATTAAACAAATAGTTAATATTGTTATTTTTAATACTTTTTTATTCTTCATATTTCACCTATTTTTCTATATCAGCAACTAAATTAGTACAAGGAAAATATATCATAATATCCTCCATTTTATCTTCAAGTACGAATACATTAAATCCATTTAATCCGCTAATCTTTTCTATTATTTTTATATTAGAAAAACCATATCTTACTAATTTACCTAAAACAAGTGGTCTATATTTATTCCAATTTTCTTTCATAGTCATTTCTAACATTTCATTACCACTAAACATTATATTTTCATATTCTATATCTTCTAATGTTTTGTTTTCTAAATATAAATCACCAATAGTTTTATTTTTTAAGTTTATTTCATCACCTTCCTAAAGTAAATCCATTAAACTTATATCTGACAACATTATATTTTGAAAATCAGTAAACTTCTCAAATAACACTAAAGTATTTATTTGAGAATCTACTATTGCTTTATTTAATATTTTTTTCATATCATTCACCATTCTATATATATTATAGTTAAAAAATAAAATTATTTCAATAAAAATATACTCTATACATCTTTTTTCAAATTATTGAAAGAATTCAAAGTTTAAAAAAAAGATAGATTACTCTATCCCTTTATCTAAATCTCCTAAGAAATCATCTATAGTCATCATTCTCTGATCTATACTTTCTAAGGAAATATTTTCTTTTATTATTTCCTTTTCTTCTTCAATAACTTTTTTTGTTTCTTTAGGATTTTCTAATACTTTTTCAACAAATACATCAAAGATATCATGTTTTGATAAACTTGTTCCTGTTGAATGTCTATCTGTTATTGGAAGTTCTGTTAATTTAATTATTTCTATATCTTCTTTGAACTTTAATCCTATATTATTTCTAGAATTTATTGTAAATGCTTTTAATATGTAATATGGGTTAGTTTTAACATCTCTTATTATTTGAATACCTTTACGTGCTCTAGATATTCTTTCGAAATCTGATATTCTTACTCTTTTACCAGTATTTTTTGTTGTAACAAGAGAAATATATTCTTCATCACTAATTACAGAACCTGAAGCAATTACATCATTTTTCAAACTAATTCCTTTAACTCCACTAGCACGACTTCCAAGAAGTGGTACTTCATTTATATCATATCTTAAAGCAAATCCATTATGTGTAGTTATAAATACATCAGTACCAGTATTATAAGATATATTAGCAACTATATCACCATCTTTAAGTTTAATATATGGCATTGGTTTAGTATATCTTAAAGCTTTTAATTCGCTAATTAAAGTTCTTTTAATCATACCATTTTTAGTAAATACAGTAATATAATTATTTGTATTAAAATCTACTATAGGCATTGCATCTATAATATTTTCTTCAGGATTTATTTTAATTATATTACTTATATGTTTACCTAAATCTTTCCATTTCATATCAGGTATTTCATGTACTGGTACAAATAAATAATTACCTATATCAGTAAACATTAATACTGTATCTAGTGTATTTAATTCATACATACCTATAATATAATCTTGTTCTTTTAATCCTGTTTTTTCTTCTTGTGACGCAGCATAACTTCTTTTTGATACTCTTTTTACATAACCATCTTTAGTTACTACTACTATACAATCTTCTTTAGGTATCATAGCAGTTGTATCTATTTTTATTTCGGTTATTTCATCTTTAATTTCTGTTTTTCTTGGAGTAGCATATTCATCTTTAATAGCTTTTAACTCTTTTTTCATAACTGATTTTAGTTTTTCTTCATCACTTAAAATACTTTCTAAAATAGCAATTACTTTAAGTAAGTTAGCATGTTCTTCTTTTAATACATTAACATCTGTATTAGTTAATCTATAAAGTTGTAAATTAACTATTGCTTCTGCTTGTTTTTCACTAAAGTCATAAGATTCTACTAAGTTTTTAATAGCATCACTTTTATTTTTACTAGCTCTAATAGTATGAATTACTTCATCAAGTATATCTAAAGCTTTAATTAAACCTTCTACTATATGCATTCTTGCTTTAGCGTGTTCTAAATCAAATCTAGTACGACGTGTTATTACTTCTTTTTGATGAGCTATATAAGCATCTAATACTTCAATAACACCTACTATCATAGGTCTTCTATTTACTATACAAACCATGTTATAAGAATAACTTACTTGCAAGTCAGTATTTTTAAATAAATAATTAAGTATATTATCTACATTAGCATCTTTCTTTAAATCAATAGCAATTCTAACTTTTTCTTCTCTATCTGATTCATCTCTTATTTCTATCATACCATCTATTTTTTTATCATAGATAATATCAGAAATTTTTTTAACTAAGTTGGCTTTATTAACTTCAAAAGGTATCTCATGAATAATAATTTGTTTATTCTTTTTATCTTCTACTATTTCATATTTAGAACGAATTATTACTTTTCCTCTACCTTTAGTAAGTGCTTCTTCTATTTGTGTTTTACCTTCTACAATTCCGCCTGTTGGGAAGTCTGGACCTTTTACTATATCAAGAATAGTATCTAATCTACAGCTTGGAGAATCTATTCTTTTTATAGTAGCATCTATAACTTCACCTAGGTTGTGTGGTGGGATTTCTGTAGCATATCCAGCAGAAATACCTTTAGCTCCATTAACTAGTAAGTTGGGATATTTAGCAGGTAATACTATTGGTTCATATAATGTATCATCGAAGTTAGGTGCCCATTCTATAGTCTCTTTATCAATATCTTTTAAAAGTTCACCACTTATTTTAGATAGTCTTGCTTCTGTATAACGCATAGCAGCAGCAGAGTCACCATCCATAGAACCGTTATTACCATGCATATCTATATAACATTCATTTTGTTTCCACCACTGACTCATATGTACCATTGCTTCATATATAGATGAGTCTCCATGTGGGTGGTAATGTCCCATAACATTTCCTACTGCTGTAGCACTCTTTTTATGAGCTTTATCATAAGTATTTTTATCTCTAAACATTGCATATAGAATTCTTCTTTGAACAGGTTTTAAACCATCTCTAACATCAGGAATAGCACGATTTTGAATAATGTCTTTCGCATATTGTCCAAATCTATCTCCCATTATTTCTTCTAGAGTATAATCATAAATTCTACCTAAAATCTCTTTTGTTTCTTCTTTCTTTTTTGCCATACTTCACTCCTAATTAATTTTATAATTATCCTCTAATGAGAATTCTACATTTTCTTCTATCCATTCTTTTCTAGGTTCTACTTTATCTCCCATAAGAACTCTAACACGTTTTTCAGCGAGTGCAGCATCATTGATACTTACTTTAATTAGACTTCTAGTATTAGGATCCATAGTAGTTTCCCATAATTGATTAGCATCCATTTCTCCTAAACCTTTATATCTTTGAGTTTTAGTAGATTTACCTTTATACTTTTCAAGTAATGCTTTCCTATCTTCTTCAGTCCAAGCATATTCTCCTTCTTTACCACACTCTATTTTATAAAGTGGTGGCATTGCGATATATAAATGACCTGTTTCAATTAAAGGTTTCATATATCTATAAAAGAAAGTTAAAAGCAATATTTGAATATGTGATCCATCCACATCGGCATCGGTCATTATTATTACTTTGTCATAATTTGAATCATTTATATCAAAATCACTACCAACACCAGCACCTATAGCATGTATCATAGTATTAATTTCTTCATTTTTATATGCTTCATCTAAAGATGCTTTTTCGGTATTTAATACTTTACCACGTAAAGGTAATATTGCTTGATATTTTCTATCTCTACCTGTTTTAGCAGATCCACCAGCTGAATCTCCTTCGACTAAGAATAATTCATTTATTTTTGGGTTCTTACTTTGAGCGGGTGTTAATTTACCACTTATAATTCTTTCTTTTTTATCTTTATTTTTACCATTTCTAGCTTCATCTCTTGCTTTTCTAGCTGCTTCTCTAGCATTTCTACTCTTAATCATTTTATTTAAAATAGCAGTAGCAATTGCTTTATTTTCTTCAAGGAAGAATTTTAATTTTTCAGATACAATACTATCTACTACTGTACGAGCTATAGGTGTTCCTAGTTTACCTTTAGTTTGTCCTTCAAATTGAAGTAATGCTTCAGGTATTTTTAAACTTATAACAGCAGTTAAACCTTCTCTTGTATCTGGTCCTTCTAAGTTTTTATCTTTAGCTTTTAAATATCCATTTTCTTTAGCATACTCATTAAATACTCTTGTAATAGCTGTTTTAAGTCCTACTTCATGAGTACCACCATCACTTGTTTTTACATTATTAACAAATGATATTATATTTTCACTATAACTTTCTGTATATTGGAAAGCTACTTTAACATCTATTTTATCTTTACTACCTGCCATAACAGTAGCTTTGTGTAGTTCTTTTTTGTCTTCATTTATATATTCTACAAAAGCTTTTAATCCATCATCATAGCAAAAACTTTCATGCCTATTATCCTCTTCATCTGTTACTTCTACAGTTAATCCTTCTAATAGAAAAGCACTTTCTTGCATTCTTTCACAAACAGTTGTAAAGGAAAAATTAGTAGTTGAGAATATTTCATCATCTGGCATAAATCTAACTCTTGTACCAGTTTTACTAGTTTTATCTCTTTTAGTCAAAGGTATATCTACCTTACCACCATCTTTAAATCTAATGAAATATTCATAACCATCTCTTTTGATTGTTACTTCCATCCATTTACTTAAGGCATTAACAACACTAGCACCTACACCGTGAAGACCACCAGATACAGTATATCCACTACTTTCAAATTTACCACCTGCATGTAATACAGTATAAATTACTTCTGGAGTAGACATACCACTAGAATGTTTACCAACAGGTACACCACGCCCTTCATCTTCTACACTAACACTTTTATCTTTGTGTAGTATTATTTTTATTTTTTTACCAAATCCATTGATAACTTCATCTATTCCATTATCAACGATTTCCCATATTAAATGATGAAGTCCTCTTTTATCAGTTGATCCAATATACATACCAGGTCTTTTTCTAACTGCTTCAAGTCCTTCTAATATCTTAATTGAGCTTTCATCATACTTTACCATATCTATTCACCTAGTTCATTATAACATACTTTTTAAATCAAAGTCAAAAAAATAAACCTAAAAAGGCTTATTTTGTAATGTTTTTTAACAATTTATTACACCATTATCATAGTTTTCAGTTATTCTAAATTTTCGAATAACTGATTTATACTATACAATAATTTTATAAACTTAAATCAAAGGCATAATCATATTCAATTTTTTTACTAAATTCAGTTTCAGTGAATGCCTTTTCCATATGTGAAAACTCTGCTATTTGTTTTGAAGTAAAAGATTCAAAATATTTTTTTACTTGTTCTAAAATTTTTAATTCATCGCTTGAAAAAATATTTTTATTAAATTTATTTATACTACTAATTTTATGATTTTCATAATCGTTTTCATATTCAATTTTATAATCTATTAAACCTTGTTCTACATAAGCACTAATTATTTCATCAAAATTATCAGGCACTGGACCGTGTGTTATTTTTGCATATTCTAAGCCTGTTATTGAGGCACCAGTGTTTTTATAATATAAAAAATCTGAATAAAACATTTCTTTCAATAACTTTGTTTTTAAAATTGTAGTGTCCGCTAAAAATAAAATCATATTTAAAACTTTATTCTTATTTAATCTTGTATAACCATTATATACAGTAGGTTCAAAATCAGTATCAAAAAACAATTGATTTATGTTGTTGTTTTGTATAAGTTTATCTTGCAATTTTGAATATTCTTTTTGAGTGAATTGACCTTTATTTGATTCTATCAAATCTATTATTAATAATGGGTTTGATAATAAACTATTTAAAATAATAATATAATTATCGTTTGGTATAGATGTTCCCTTTTCATAACTTATTAATGTCTTTTTAGCACATCCAATTATTTTAGCAAACAACTCTAAAGACAAATTATATTTATTTCTTAATTCAATAATTTTTTCTTTACAAATACCATATTTTTTATTATATGTATCTATTGCTTTTTCACTTGCTATATTATCTAATATTTGATCATATACGATAGAATTACATTCACTACAAAAACATCTTTCGCTTTCAAATTCTATATTTTTATCTTTTATTGTATATTCATGCTTGTAATTTTTAATATAAGTATTTGTTCCCCCACAAATATCGCATTTTATAATTACATTCTCCTTTAAAATCTAGGTAGTGTGCAGAGTTTTTGACACTACCACTTATTTTACCTTTATATTTCAATGATTTTCTATAATTTTATATTTCACTCCCTTTTTGGAATATGTTTTTTTATAGAATACCATTAAATACCTTT